>RZYY01000096.1 GCA_009930115.1 Sphingobacteriia bacterium
GGGACGAAATATTCTCAATGTATTTGGGGTAATACAAAATTTTTATCGTACAGCAGTGATAAAAAATATGCTAATTCCCAAAATGCTTAAGAATCGGTTTTACAATCAAAAGCTTTTATCAAGTAGGATAAGTTGCTGTCTCAAAAGTTTGCTTTATCCTTTAAATGTTGAAAACCTAAAATCGAAGACTTTTGAGACAGCAACTTAGTTTTTCGGATTACCTGAAAATGTTTTTGAAATCTTCCTTGCACTTTGCAGTATCACGGTTTTGCACACACTGTGCATCGAGCACAGCTACCAGCACCATGTTAATGATTTCCTGCACACTGCTTCCAAAGTGCAATACATGTACTGATTTATTCAAACCATTCAGTATTGGGCCAATCACATCAAATTTTCCAACTTCCCGTAACAGTTTGTAGGCAATATTTCCTGCAGTGAGGTACGGGAAAATCAGTGTATTTGCCGGACCGCCTGTTAATTTGGAGAAGGGGAAATTTTCTTCGAGCATTTCCTGATTTAGTGCCACATCAGCCTGAATTTCGCCATCTACAATAAGTTTAGGATAGTCGCGGTGCAAAATTTTAACCGCTTCGCTCACCATTTCGGGAATACGTCCGCGATTGCTGCCAAAATTAGAATAGGTAACCATCGCAACACGTGGTGTTACATTGAATTGTTTAACAGCAAATGCTGTTTGCAGGGCTATTTCAACCATTTGTTCAACCGAAGGTTCCTTGTTCACCGTGCAGTCGGCAAAGAACAGTGGACCTTCTTTGGTGTTGATGATGTACATTCCCGAAACAAGAGAGGCATTTGTTTTTTTCCCTATGACTTCTATGGCCGGACGGATAGCATCGGGATAATTGTTTGTCAGCCCGGAGACCATGGCATCGGCAAAACCAGTTTCAACCAGCATCGGAGCAAAATAATTGCGGTGGTGAAGGCGGTCGAAAGCAGTGGAAAGAGTTATCCCTTTACGATTGCGCTTTTCGAAAAGTAACCCGGAAAAATATTTTTTCCTTTCATCTTCGATTGGTGAACGCGGGTCAATGATTTCAGGATTTGGGATATCGAGCTCATGCATGGTAATGAGTTCTTTTATTTTAGCTTCATCACCAAGCAGAACCGGGAAAGCAGCCTTCTGGTTGAGCACATATTCTGCTGCTTTTAGCATTTTATAGTTTTCGGCATCAGCAAACACCACACGTTTTGGAGTCTCTTTTGCTCTATGGCGGATTTGACGGGAAATTGGATTTGTAATTCCCATTTTTTTCGTCAAGAACTCGTTGTATGCATCCCAGTCGGTAATTGGCTTTCGTGCAACTCCAGATTCCATAGCTGCTCTGGCAACAGCAGGAGCAAGCCTGGTTATCAGTCGCGGATCAAAGGGTTTGGGAATGATATAGTCTCTACCAAAAGAAAAGTTGGTAGCATGATAGGCCACATTTACCTCATCGGGAACTGGTTCGGTAGCCAGTTCTGCCAGTGCATAGGATGCAGCCAGCTTCATCTCATCATTAATGCAGGTAGCCCGCACGTCCATAGCTCCACGGAAGATAAACGGGAAACCAAGCACATTGTTAATCTGATTAGGATAATCTGAACGCCCGGTGGCCATGATTAAATCATCACGAACAGAAACGGCTTCATCGTACATGATCTCCGGCACCGGATTAGCAAGTGCAAATACGATAGGATTGGGTGCCATTTTTTTCAGGTAGTCCTTCTTCAGCACACCTGCCGTTGAAAGTCCGAGAAACATGTCAGCTCCGTCAATAGCTTCTTCAAGAGTGTGAATATCAAGATCGGTAACAAACTGTTTTTTGATATTGTTGAGGTCGGTACGATCGCGGCGCAGCACACCTTTGCTGTCGAGCATGATAATATTTTCGGGTTTTGCTCCCAGCTTTCTGTATAATTTAGTGCAGGAGACAGCTGCAGCTCCTGCTCCATTGACCACGATTTTAAGCTCTTCAATTTTTTTTCCGGTCAGTTTCACAGCATTGAGCAGTCCTGCCGAAGTGATAATCGCTGTTCCATGCTGATCATCGTGCATGATGGGAATATCAACGGCAGCCTGGATTTTTTCTTCAATTTCGAAACACTCCGGAGCTTTGATATCCTCGAGGTTAATACCTCCGAAAGTGGGTGCGATGGCTACAACGGTATCCACGAATTTTTGCGGGTCTTTCAGGTCGATTTCGATATCGAATACATCAATATCAGCAAAAATCTTAAACAGAAGCCCTTTACCTTCCATTACAGGTTTCCCGGCCAGGACTCCGATATCACCAAGACCAAGCACTGCGGTACAATTGGAGATCACTGCTACCAGATTGCCTTTCATGGTATATTTATACACATCCTCCGGCACGTCCTTGATTTTCAGACAAGGGTCGGCTACCCCCGGAGTATAGGCCAGCGACAGATCACGCTTTGTTGAATAGGGTTTTGTAGGGATCACTTCCAGTTTTCCCGGACGTCCTTCTGCGTGATAAGTAAGGGCATCTTTCCTGAATAAATTGTCCAGCATAATTTGAATAACTTTGGTTTGTGTTAAAATTATTACCTTACAAAACTAATCAATAGTTTGCAGCTTTGCATGCTTATTCATTTATTTTCAAAAAGATAATTTCTCTGCTGTTTACTGAATATTCTGATATTCAATAATAAAACGACTAATTAGAACGAATATAAATTTCAGGAAGATTTGAACCCGGGGAAACAGGTTATTTTCCTTTGGCCAGCTCAAGAATTTCTTCCACATACCGACGTTCGTTGGCCAGACGGGGTACCTTGTTTTGTCCGCCAAGTTTATCGCGGCTTTTCATCCACCTGTAAAAAGTTCCCGGAGGAACTGTTCTGATGATTGGTTCATGGAGCAGCAGGCTTTTATAGCGTTTGGCCTCGTAATCCGAATTAAGCGATTTAAGCGCTGTATCAAGGGTTTCGGCAAAGAAGCCGGGATTTGCAGGTGGCGTATCAAACTCAATTACCCATTCATGGGCAGCTGATTTTTTATCCTGAGAAAAATAAACTGGTGCAGCCGTGTAATCCGAAACCACAGCCTGACACTTTTCGCAGGCTATAGCCAGTGCTTTCTCAGCATTGTCGATGATAAGCTCTTCACCGAATGCGTTAATAAAATTTTTAGTCCGTCCGGTAATCTTTATTTTATAAGGATTAACTGAGGTAAACATGATGGTATCGCCGATCATATACCGCCAAAGGCCTGCATTGGTCGAAATGAGCATGGCATAGTTAACTCCCGGATGTACTTCATCAAGCCAGAGTATTCTGGGATTATCCTTATCCAGCTCTTCCACCGGAATAAATTCATAGAAAATGCCATAATCAAGCATCAATAGCATGTCTTTGTCCTGAGGTTGATTCTGAATGCCGAAAAACCCTTCTGAGGCATTGTAAGTTTCCATGTAACACATCTCTTCCGAATCGATGAGTTGTCGGTATTGCTTTCGGTAAGGATCAAAACTGACACCGCCATGGAAAAAAACCTCAAGATTGGGCCAGACTTCCAGCATGTTTGTTTTGCCGGTCTTTTCAAGAATACGCCGAAACAGCACCAGTGTCCAGGAAGGTACTCCGGATATACTTGTAACATCATGTGTAATGGTTATGGTAGCCATTTTTTCAATTTTGCTCTCCCAGTCTTCCATTAAGGCAACCGAAGTATTGGGAGTACTTTTCAGCTGAGCCCAGAATGGAAGATTTTGAATCAGAATAGCCGAAAGGTCGCCGGTGTAATAGCTTTCGTTGTTTACTTCGGTAATATTGCGACTGCCTCCCATAACCAGGCCTTTGCCCGAGAATATCCTTGAATCCGGATGATTATTTACATAAATGGAAAGCATGTCACGTCCACCCTTAAAATGACATTCCTCCAATGCTTCGCTGCTGACCGGTATAAATTTGCTTTTGTCACTTGTAGTTCCTGATGATTTGGCAAACCATTTAATCTCTGAAGGCCACAGCAGGTTTTGATCACCTTTGCGAAGCCGGTCAATAAAAGGTTTCAGTGTATTGTAATCATTTACGGGTACACGATTCTTATAATCCTCAATGGTATTAATGGAAGCATAATCATACTTTTTTCCCCATTCGGTGTTTTTGGCTGTGGAAACAAGCTTTCTGAACCATTCCTCCTGAACATCAATAGGGTATTTGATAAAAAGCTCAATCTGATGAATCCGCTTTTTGATAAGCCAGGTAAAAAGTGAATTAAGTATCGGCATGAATTGAAATTGTTTTAAGTAGTCGGGTCAAATTTAGCTCAATTTTGGTCAGAACTGTATCGAAATGCACTCCAAAGTATTTATTTTTGCCTGATTAAATCTTACTTCTATGCTCTCATTTCCTAATGCAAAAATCAATCTCGGACTCCAGATCATCGAAAAACGTTCAGACGGTTATCACAACCTTCAAACGATCTTTTATCCTGTTCCGTATTGTGATGCTCTCGAAATAGTGCAGGCAGTTGACAAAAAGTTTGAGTTTGTTCAAACAGGCATTCCAATTCCGGGAAACGCAAACGAAAACCTCTGTGTGAAAACATGGGAGCTCTTGTCAAAACACTACAACCTGCCTCCCGTAAAAATACATTTGCACAAGGTCATACCTGCAGGGGCAGGACTTGGCGGCGGGTCGTCCGATGCAGCATTCCTTATAAAAATGATTGCAGACATGTTTATTCCCGATTTAAGTCTTGATGAACAGGAGAACTATGCCCGGCAATTGGGCAGCGACTGCGCTTTTTTCATTAAAAACAAACCTGTTCTGGCATTTGGAAAAGGAGATCAGTTTCGCCCTGTCAACATTGACCTGACCGGATACTTTGCCGTAATCGTCAAACCTGCCATTCACAGCAGCACGACTGATGCCTATGCTTCCATCAAACCCCGGATACCTGATTTTTCAACTGAAGAACTGGCAAAAATAGCTTTGAAAGACTGGCATAAATACCTGACCAATGATTTCGAAAAACCTGTTTTCAGCAAGTATCCGCTTATACGGGAAATAAAAGAACAACTTTACGCCAGTGGGGCATTGTTTGCAATGATGAGCGGGAGCGGTTCGGCCGTATTTGGCATTTTTAACAAAAAAACCGACCTGAAAAAAACCTTCAGTAACTGCACTTATTGGAGCGACTGGCTGTAAACCTCCTGTGAAAAGATTTTACCTGAGCCCTTCCCATTCACTATAAAACTGATCAAGAAAAGCTTCCATGTACATATGCCGGTCGAAGGCAAGGCGCTTTCCGGTGGACGTATTCATTTTGTCTTTTAGCAACAGCAACTTTTCATAAAAATGATTGATGGTGGGCGCATCACTCTTCTTGTAATCATCTTTTGTAAGGTTGGTTTTTGGCTTGATTTCCGGGTCGAACAAAGGTCTGTTTTTAAACCCGCCATAATTAAAAGCTCTTGCAATCCCTATGGCACCAATAGCATCCAGCCTGTCGGCATCCTGTACTACTGCCATTTCTTTCGAATAGAATTTCACTTCACCCAGGCTGTTTTTGAACGACATGTTCCTGATGACCGCCTCCACATGACTAATGATTATTTCATCCACTTTCTGCTGCCGGAGAAAATTTGAAGCCATCACAGGCCCTTTTTCTTCATCTCCATTGTGAAACTTCGGATCGGCAATGTCGTGCAACAACGCTGCCAGCTCCACTACCAGCATGTCAGCGCGTTCTTCAATGGCAATTTGCCGGGCAATCCTCAACACGCGGTAAACATGCCACCAGTCGTGACCACCTTCAGCTCCGTGCAACTGATTGCGGACAAACTCAGTTGTACGGGAAATAAGTTCAGTGTTCGGTTTATTTTCTGTCGTAAGTCAGCTATTTTATTAATCGGAAATCCGTACTCACAACACACTTTTCTGCAAAAAAAAGAAGAGTTTAAATCATAAATGATTAAAAATTTCTAATTTTATGGACTTCAAATTATGCATCCCTGCCGCTGCAAGTGCAATGTAAACGTAATAAAAATAAAACATTTGAGTAAACTGAACAAAAAAAAGCGACTCCTTTCGGAACCGCTTTACATGTTTTCACAACGGAATAATCCTTATTGTGAATTGCTTCAATTTGACATGCAAAGATAGAAAAAAAATAAAAAACAAATGAAATGAAAAAAATTTTAGGACTGGATTTAGGTACTAATTCCATTGGATGGTCAATCATTGAACACGATGCCGAGCTCCACCAGGGAAAAATTTTAGGATTAGGCTCACGCATTATTCCTATGACTCAAGACGTAATAAACGAATTTGGTAAAGGGAACAGCGTTTCAAAAACTGCGGAAAGAACGAAGTACAGAAGCGTTAGAAGATTAAGAGAACGCTATTTGTTACGCAGGGAGCGATTGATTAAAGTTTTGAAGAAATTAAACTGGATTGATGATAATTTTGATCCAAAAATCAGTAAAATTTCTTACAAATTAAATGAAGTAACCGGTAGGTATGAATTTCAGTTTGAAGAAAGCTATCAGGAAATGCTGAGCTATTTCAAATCTGTTTATCAATCAGAAATGAAAATTCCCAGGGACTGGACAATCTATTATTTGAGAAAAAAGGCACTATCTCAAATGATTTCACCTACTGAACTTTCGTGGGTTATCATGCAGTTTAACCAAAAACGAGGATACTATGAACTGCGCTCAGAAAAGGAGGAACAACCTGAAGATAACAAAGAGTTTATTAAAGCCGCTGTTGTCAAAATTTCAAAAACAGGAGATAAACGAGGCCGGAATATAATACTGGAGTTAACTCTTGACAATGGAATGACTGGGACACTGTCAAGTAATAGTGTGCCTGATTGGATAGGACAGGAAAAAGAACTGATCGCCACAAAAAAAGAGCTGAAAGACGGCACAGTAAACATCACTTTTTCCTTTCCTGATGAAAACGACTGGACTTTAAGAAAGAAAAAAACTGAAAGCCTCATTGATTCGAAAAAGAAAACGGTAGGAGAATATATTCTGGAGGTATTGGTAAATAATCCGGATGCAAAAATACGCGGAAAAGAGGTACACACAATTGAAAGGAAATATTATGTTAACGAACTTCAACAAATACTTAAAAAACAAAGTGAATACCACACTCAGTTAAGAGATAAAGATTTATTCCTTGAGTGCATCAATCTTTTGTATCCAAATAACGAAGAGCATCGCAATATGCTTAAACTTCAGGATTTTGTCTGGTTATTTGTTAAGGACATTCTATTTTATCAGCGTCCCCTCCGAAGTAAAAAATACATGATCGACGGATGCAAATTTGAACGAAGGTACCACATAAAAGACGATGAGTTAATTGAAACCCGGGTAAAAGTTATTCCAAAAAGCCATCCTCTTTATCAGGAATTCAGAATATGGCAACTTCTACATAATTTAAAAGTGCTTAAAATACAGGAAACAGATGCCAGTGGAAAGATATTTTATGATGTTGATGAAACCGGAATCTATCTGACTGATGATAAAAAAGAAAAACTTTTTCATATTTTCAATGAATCAGCTGAAGTAAGTCCGGCCAGAATTTTAAAAACACTTGATTTAGATAACAATACATTCAAAATCAATTATGAAGCAGATACAAAACTACCAGGAAATAGCACTGTAGCCGGATTCATTTCAGGTTTTAAAAAGGCTGATGCACTTGAAGAAGGAAAAAACTTCCTGAGCAATCAGCAAAATACCGAGAAACTATGGCACATAATCTACTCGCTTGAAAAGAAAGATTTTGTAACCAAGGCATTGGGTAATCCTGAATTAAGATTTCCAAAACAAGCTATCAGCATATTTGCAGCTATGCCTGCTTTTAAAAAAGATTATGGCGCTTATTCTGCAAAAGCTGTAAAACGTTTGCTCCCGTTAATGAAATGTGGAAAGCTTTGGTCCCAAAAACCTATTGAAGATATCATCCCAAAATTCCTGGAATGGAAAAATACAGCTGAATACAAAATGCTTTCACCGAAGATTAAAGGGCAATTGGACAAGCTCGAAGCTATTGAGGAATTTCAGGGACTTTCTTTAACATTGGCTGAATATGTAGCATACCAGAGCCATTCCGAGGAAAGGGAAAAATTAATTTATAACAACCCGGAGGATATTAAACGGTTAAAACAACATGCGTTACGAAACCCGATTGTTGAGCAGGTGATAAACGAAACCCTCATGGTAGTCAGAGATATTTGGAATAAATACGGAAAACCTGATGAAATTCATCTTGAAATGGGCCGCGATATGAAAAACCCTGCAAACAAAAGAAAGAAAATGAATGAACGGCGCAGTGAAAATGAAAAAATAAACCTACGTGCCAAGGCTATGCTCTTTGAACTACAAAAAGATAACAAATCTATTAATCCCTTTTCAGTAGGTCAATTGGAGCTTTTCAAATTATACGAAGAAGGAGCTTTGGGATCATCGGGGATAGTGGATGATGAAATTTTCAAAATAACCAGAAAAGCCGACCCAACACAGTCCGAAATTACAAAATACAAATTATGGCTTGACCAAAAATACCGCTCTCCATACACAGGTAAACCCATTCCTCTTGCCAGTGTTTTTACTTCTAAATATGAAATTGAACACATTTTTCCGCAAGCGCGCTATTTCGACGACTCGTTCAATAATAAAGTAATCAGCGAAAGTGAAGTAAACCGTGAAAAAGGGAAAAAGACTGCATTTGAATTCATTTCGAGCGATGGAGGTAAAAATATAAAACTGAGCTCCGGTGAAATTGTGACCATACTCAATAAAGATGAATACATTGATCTTGTAAAAAAAACATTCGGTCACAACAAAGGAAAACTTAAAAATCTGCTGAGTTACGACATACCTGAATCATTTATTCAACGACAGCTCAACGATACACGTTACATATCAAGGGAACTCAAAAAATATCTTTCACCGTTAGTCAGAAAAGAAAATGAAACTGAACCTACACCTGTTGGATTGATTCCTATGGTAGGAAGTATCACCGACAGAATAAAAGAAGACTGGGGGATCAAGCAAGTGTGGAAAGAAATTCTTATTCCACGTTTCAGGCGATTGAACGAAATTACAAACTCCACCGATTACTACACTGAAAACATTGACAACAACGGGAACAGAACTTTTTTGCTAACAGGGCATAAAGAAAGTGTCAAGCGACTTGATCACCGGCACCATGCCATGGATGCGCTTGTTATTGCTGCTATTACACGTGATCATATTCACTACCTGAACGCCTTGGAATCGGAACACGAAAACTATTCACTTATTAAAAAACTTAAAGGATATAATCAGCACAACCAACCCAATAAAAACTTCTTGAAACCATGGAAAACATTCACCACAGATGCCAAAGAAACACTTGAAAGAACAGTAGTTAGTTTCAAAAACACTAACCGCGTCTTAAACCAGGGCAGAAACCGAAATCAGAAATGGGAAATGCAAGACAATACCCTGAAAAAAGTACCTGTAACCCAATCGCCAGATAATTTATGGGCAATACGGCAACCACTTCACAAAGAAACAGTTTTCGGTAAAATTTGTCTGCGTCAATACAAAAAAGTCTCCCTTGTTTCAGCACTTTCCGATCACAATAAAATTGCTGATCCTTTTGTCAGGAAAACTATAAATAAACTTTTTATCCAATTTAATAATGATTTAAACAGGGTAAAATCCTTTCTAAAAACCAATCCACTGATAATTAATGGTGAAGAGCTAAAAACTGTTGAGATTTACTATTATGACTATTTTTCTTCAGTTCGCAAAACACTGGATGCTTCGTTCAATGAAAAAATGATCGAAAAAGTTTCCAATCAGCGCATTGCAAAAATTCTAAAATCCCATCTTGAAAAGTATGACGGAAATTCTGAAAATGCATTTTCACCCGAAGGCATTGAGGAGATGAACAACCAGTTGCACATTCCGATAAAAAAAGTAAGAGTCTTTGAATCCATGGGTAAAAAATTCCAACTTGGTACAAGAGACAATAAATCTTCAAAATTTGTGGAAGCAGCAAAAGGAACCAACCTCTTTTTTGTGGTTTACGAAAACATTGAGACCGGAGAACGCTTTTTCGACGAAAATTCAAGTCTGCCGCTGAAAGATGTCATTGAACTAAAAAAGAACGGACTTCCCATTGCCGCAGAAAAACCTGGTTACCGTTGGTTTATCCTTTCTCCAGGCGACCTTGTTTATGTCCCTGATTGTGATGAAAATGGAAAAATAATTGAAAACATAAGATTAATTGACTGGGACCATCCAACATCAGAGATAGTATCAAAAATATTCAAAGTTGTGAGCTTCACGGGAAGTCAGGCATTTTTTATTCAGAACTCTACAGCAACTGTAATTGCTAATAAATTAGAATACGGATCACTTAATAAAATAGAAACAATCAACAATATTACCATTAAGAAGATTTGTATCAAATTACAATCAGAAAGACTGGGAAGTATTAAACCCGAATACTACCCTGATGAAATACATAATTATTCAAGTTCTACTTCTGAATCAGATCATACTAATGAACCTCCTACAAATTACATTGGAGCAGAAGTTAAGATCTTTTCATCATTTCACGATGAAAACGAAGCCACCTTTAAATATATGGCAGAACGCACACCCGAAGAAAACCTGAGGGCTGCCAATATGATTATCACTGCCTTGTATCGTAATGAACTGAAAAACAATGAAAAAACCTATACTAACATAACTTTTCTGAACAATGGACTTTCTGATTAAAGAACACAAAGAAATGCTGTTACAGCTCACTGCGAATAAAGTGGATTTTATGCTGATCGGCGGATATTCAGTAATTTATTACGGCTACAGCAGAGGTACGGAAGATATGGACATCTGGCTGAAACCTGATAACCGGAACAAAGAAAAGCTTATCACTACATTAAGCAAACTGGGCATTAACCGTGAAGACCTGGATAAACTCGGTAAACTTGATTTTACCATCCCTCAGGTATTTTTTATCGGCAAAAAACCGCTTAAAATTGATTTTCTCACGCATGTTGAAGGAGTAACATGGGATGAAGCTGTTGGTGAAACACGCCGGTTTCCCCTGGAGAATGAACAGATACCTGTTGTTGCCTATCATCACCTGATTACAATGAAAATGGTTTCATCAAGAGCAAGGGACAAAAACGATGTGGAACAACTGCAGAACATCAACAAATACCGCAATAAGAAGTGATTAAAAGAACACTTTACTTTGGAAACGGATGTTATCTGCACAAAAAAAACGACCAGCTTGTTATAGAGCCTGATGACAAATCCATTGAACAGCGAAACATTCCAATCGAAGATATTGGAATAGTGGTCCTGGATCATTATCAGGTAAAAATTACAAATGCCTTGCTTCAGGCACTTACCGAAAACAACACGGCTGTGATTATCTGCGATCAGAAACATCTGCCTGCTTCTTTACTTCTTCCTTTTTCATCGCATCATGCTTTTACCGAAAAACTTTACCATCAGTTGGAGTCATCTCTTCCGCTACGAAAAAACTTATGGCAACAAACCATTTCGGCAAAGATAAAAAATCAGGCTGCGGTTCTTGGTTGGTCGGGTATCGCAAATCAAAACATGCTTTTATGGGCAAAGCAGGTACGTAGTGGAGACCCTGACAATTTTGAAGCCCGCGCTGCAGCATATTACTGGGAAAATTTCGTGGCAGGGTTCCGCCGTAACCGGTTTGGTGAGCCACCAAACAATCTGTTGAATTATGGTTATGCCATACTTCGGGCTGTTGTAGCCAGAGCTTTGGTTTCAAGCGGTATGCTGCCTGCAGTGGGCATTCATCATCGCAATAAATACAATCCTTTTTGTCTGGCCGACGATGTCATGGAACCTTTCAGACCTTATGTAGATAAATTGGTGTTGAACATTTCAGAACAAGAGGACAATACTGATGAGCT
Source organism: Sphingobacteriia bacterium (assembly GCA_009930115.1). Lineage (GTDB taxonomy): Bacteria > Bacteroidota > Bacteroidia > Bacteroidales > 4484-276 > RZYY01. The sequence continues at coordinate 11,945 of RZYY01000096.1, forward strand.
TAACCCTTCAATTAAAGCCCGATTGCTCGCTGTGCCCGTAATAGACATAAAAATTGACGGGGAAAAAAGCCCTTTGATGGTGGGCATTCAGCGAACAACAGCATCGCTGATGAAATGCTTTGAAGGTAAAACCAAAAAACTACTCTATCCAATAATGTAAAAGGATGGGAGAATATGAAAGTATATCCCGATTAAACCAATACCGCATTATGTGGGTTTTTGTTTTTTATGACCTGCCTACCGAAACGAAAAAAGACCGCAGGAACTTTTCGTTGTTTCGAAAAGAATTACAAAAAGACGGCTTTACCATGCTGCAATACTCCATTTATGTGCGCCATTGCAACAGTCGTGAAAATGCCGAAGTACATACCCGCAGAGTGAAAAGATTTCTTCCTCCCAAAGGAGAAGTCATCATTTTTAACCTAACCGACAAACAATTTGCCATGATGGAGTTTTTCAGGGGATGTTCCGTCGCCAGGCGACCATCCACTCCACAACAACTGGAACTTTTCTGATTGTTCAGGAATAAAAAAAACCGCTCCGGGATAAAATTCCGGAGCGGCTTGCCACAGTTTTTTTATGTTGTAGAATAGCCATAAAGACCATAATTTCAA
>RZYY01000260.1 GCA_009930115.1 Sphingobacteriia bacterium
CATTGAAACAGAACACGTTGTGACACCGAAAGAAATCGAAAAAAATACCCTGAGTTATCATGGATCGCTTTATGGCAGCAGTTCAAACAGCCAGTTTGCCGCTTTTATGCGACATCCTAATTTTTCGCGAAAATATAAAGGCCTTTATTTTACAGGCGGAAGCGTGCATCCCGGGGGAGGTATCCCTCTTTGCCTTGCCTCTGCAGCCATAATTGACAAAGAAATTTTATCTTTATAAAAAATTGCTGCGTGGAAAAGAGTAACTATTTAAAAAACGCATTTATTGCTTCCATTATCCTTGGCGCAATGTATCTCATTGCTGTTTTTGGTATTGCATTCGATGATACGGTATCGGACTATTCGCTCATCATCCCGATAAATCTGATCGTTATGTTTGGGGTAATGATTCTGTTTAACAGAAATGGCATAATGAGTATAGGCTACTTGCTGGCGATTTATTTCTCCGGATTTTTTGTGGAGGCACTGGGCGTTAACACAGGATGGATTTTCGGAGAATACAAATACCTCAGTGTAATGGGGCTGAAAGTCTTCGAAACCCCTCTTCTTATCGGTATAAATTGGGTAATCCTGATTTTTGGCGTTGCTGACATAACCAACAGGTTCCAGGTACATCCGCTCTTCCGCATTTTACTGGGCGCCGGCCTGATGCTGATTTTTGATGTGGCGCTGGAACCCAATGCCATCCGCATGGAAATGTGGCAATGGAAGGGAGGAAACATTCCAACACAAAATTATCTGGCCTGGTACGCAATTTCAGCCCTGATGCTAATTCCTGCATCCAAAATCCTTAAACGACCCAATCCAGTCGCCTCTTCCATCTTTTTACTTCAGCTCGCGTTCTTTCTGGTGTTAAACCTAATTTATTCCTATCGCTAATGATTGAAGCCAGTCCAAATCGACATGTTATACGGGTTTTTGTCCATTATATTGGCCATATCCTAAAGAAAAACTTTCATACCATACACCTGGATACCGATCATGATTCACCCCTTTCCGGGCCTGCCGTGCTGATTGGAAACCATGTGGGATGGTGGGACGGATTTTATGCTTTCTATCTGAATACGCAATACTTCAAAAAAAACTTTTTTATCATGATGCTGGAGGAGGAATTGCAAAAGCACAGAATTTTTCAAAAAGTTGGCGCCTTCTCCATTAAAAAAGGGACACGGTCGATGCTGGAATCCCTGAATTACGCCAAAAATCTTCTCACCAAACACAACAACCTGCTGGTGTTCTTCCCTCAGGGAAAATTACACAGTTTATACTGCACGGATATCCGGTTTGAAAAAGGAATTACACGGATTATTGATGAAAAACGCTCCGATTCAGTCTTTTTTTTCGCCTCCTTTGTTGATTATCTGGAAAATAAAAAACCAACCCTTTTTTTGGCCGTTCGCAACGCAGCCCAATATAAAACAACTCCGGAAACCACGTTTGAAGAAGCCTATCAAAAATTTTACGCTGCTTTTCTCCATCAACAGCAAAACCTAATCCAATGATGCTACAAAGTATTGCCATCGTGATCTTCATATTTACGGCCTTACGCCTGTTGGTGATTTTAACAAATATTTTCACAAAACAATGGCTATCGGTTGGTTATGATAACGGAAACGAAAAAGTATCGGTTTTAATACCCTGCAGAAATGAGGAAAATAACATTAGTGTTTTACTCAACAACCTGACCCGACAGGAGTATAAAAACCTCGAAATTCTGGTATATGATGATGAATCAACCGATCATACCGCCTCCATCATTCACTCGTTTGCCCTTCAGTATCCGCAAATACGATACATCAAAGGAAACCCGCTACCTGAAGGCTGGTCAGGAAAAATTTATGCCTGCCATAAGTTAGCACAAGAGGCAACCGGCGAATATTTACTGTTTACCGATGCAGATGTCTTATTTCACGCCGGATGTATTACCAGCGCTGTTTCCCATCTAAAAAAACACAACTTGCACCTGCTTTCTCTGTTCCCGCAACAACAGATGCTTACCCGTGGTGAAAAAATCACCGTTCCCGTGATGAACTGGATTTTAGTCAGCTTTTTACCCCTTATTCTCACCCGTTTAAGTAAACGACCTTCTTTATCGGCGGCCAATGGACAATTCATGCTTTTCCGGGGTGAATCGTACCGCAAACATCAGTTTCATCAGGCGATAAAACGATCGCTTGTGGAGGACATTCATATTTTCAGATATATGAAAAAACTTGGTTTACAAGTACATACGTTGTTGGGCAATGGGTTTGTGGAGTGCAGAATGTATCATTCCTATTCCGAAGCCATCGACGGTTTTTCAAAAAATATTACTGATTTTTTCTCCGGAAGGGGATTCATGATTCTTTTTTCTTTGGCTACATTGACGGGGCTGTGGCTAATCTTTTTCAGCCTTCCCAGGGTGTTATTTTTTGTTTATCTTGGGATGATTATTGCCATTCAGACAGGATTTTCCTTTGCAAGCGGACAAAACATTTTCGATAATTTAAGGTTTCTGCTTCATCAGCGTGTGGCCTTTTTTCACATGGTGTATAAAGCATTAAAAATAAAACGAAAAGGTACATATATATGGAAAGGAAGAGCAATTTCCTGCGATTAAAACAGCTAATCATATTGATATTGTTGATTTCCGGCATGTC
>RZYY01000097.1 GCA_009930115.1 Sphingobacteriia bacterium
CTGCACATAATGATGATCGTAATTCCGGCTGGACAAAGAATTTTCGTCCATGGAAGATTGTTTATTATGAAACTTTTGAAAACAAGAAGGATGCGATGATTTGAACCCGGGTATTAGGATTTTAATTTTACTAAAAAATAGAATTGCTTTGTAACAAATGAAGCAAGCTCATTTAAGTCACTGAACAAAAATACCAGAAACCTGTTATTAGTTAAACTTTAAAATAAAAAACAGAATCATGGCGAAAATCGGAATATTCTATGGCTCTTCCACCGGACATACTGAAAAAATTGCTGAACTCATAGCAAAAGCTTTTGGCGATGATGCTACCACCATAAACGTCAGCGATGCATCACCTGATGATCTGAATAAATTCCCCAACCTGATTTTTGGAACCTCTACATGGGATATTGGTGGCATGCAGGATGACTGGGAAGACTTTATTGAAATGTTGAAAAAAGCAGACCTGAAAAAGAAAAAGATTGCATTGTTCGGTCTCGGGGATCAGGAAAATTTTCCCGACAGTTTTGCTGATGGAATGGGAGTTCTATACGATCAAATTGCCGGAAAAACAACGATAGTTGGTGCATGGCCGACGGATGGTTATGAATTTGAGGAATCAGATGCCCTGAAAGATGGTAAATTTGTAGGATTGGTAATAGATGAGGATAATCAATCAAAACTTACTGGTGAAAGAGTAAAAATGTGGGTAGAGATGCTCCGCACAGAATTTGTTTAAAGAGAACATGGCACAAAACATAATCCCTTACACTTTTTGAATTTTTAATCAGCTGTATTTTCAATCTTATGATCTGGGAGGACTTTATCTGCTGCGGTTTACAACAACAGATTCAACTTCTTTCAATGTTTTTTTGTACCTTCAGATCTAATGAGCCAAGTTCGAGTGCAACTAACACCCCCATTCCGGGTTTATCGGGATGGTAACATCCTGTGTCCATTGGAATATATTTTTTGGAAGGATCGGCAAGGACAGCTTTTAAAAAGTCCAGACTAACCGGAACATGCCCGTGTATTACTGTTTTATTGTGAATCTTCTCTGGTTCAGGTATAAATGATTTTGTCCATAATATTGCGTGATGGTCCTCAAACGGGTCTTTTCTGTAAAAATTTAACCCTGCATGCACCAGCACATAATCATCCAATTCGTAAAAGAATTTCAGGTTTTTGATCCACTCTATGTATTTTTCCGGGATTTCTGTAACAGAATTAACCCCGAAACTATGAAGTGTGGTATATCCTCCGCTGCGTACCCATTCATCAAAAAGCTTGTTGCGTTCTTTAAAAAAGAAAAATTTTCTTTTACGTTGGGTTTCATTTTCCAGTGCAAGCAAAATGTATTCTTCATGGTTTCCGATTAACGGAAAAATTTTTGCTCCCTGATCCTGCATTTTCATGATGTAGTCAAGTACTCCTTTTGGATTTGGGCCACGGTCAATGTAATCCCCGAGAAAATAAAGTTCATCATTTTCGTCAGGTTTTATATGATTTTCAATTAAGGCTTTGAGTGTTTTAATACAACCATGCAGGTCAGGTATTACCCATCTTTTCATAGCTATGTTTAATATATTCAAATACCAAAAATAAACAAAAAAATGCAAGCATGGAGTAAATTTGCTTGCATAAAGTAAAGTTATTCTTCGAAAATTATTTTCATTTTGTCTTTGCCTGATTGGCAACTGCATCCATAAGTTTTTTAACGGTTTCGGGATCGCCGATAAACTCATCCTTTTGCAGATTCAGGTCTTCATCGAAATCAAAAACGTATGGGATTCCTGTAGGAATATTGAATTTGATAATATCTTCTTCCGTCATATTTTTTAGATATTTTACAACTGCTCTGAGGCTGTTACCATGAGCAGCAACAAGAATCTGACTATTTTTTTGTAATGCCGGTTTGATGTTGTTTTCCCAATAAGGGATCATACGTTCGATGGTATCTTTTAAAGATTCTGTAGCCGGGATTTCATTTGTTGAAAGTTCTTTGTAACGCGGGTCAAAGCGTGGATGACGAGGATCGTTTTCCGGGATAGGTGAGGGGGGAACGTCGAAACTACGACGCCAGAGCAAAACTTGCTCTTCACCATATTTTTCTGCAGTTTCGGTTTTGTTGAGCCCTTGTAAAAGGCCATAATGTTTTTCGTTCAGTCGCCAGCTTTTTTGCACGGGTATCCACATTTGATCCATTTCCTCCAGAGTAAGCCACAATGTTTTGATCGCCCGGTTAAGGTAAGATGTAAAAGCCATATCAAATCTGAATCCTTTTTCTTTTAAGAGCCTTCCGGCTTCCTTTGCCTCTTCTATTCCTTTGTTGGTAAGCCCAACATTGGTCCAACCGGTAAAACGATTTTCCCTGTTCCATTCACTTTCTCCGTGTCGGAGTAAAACTAATCTTTTCATCTTATTGCCTGATTATTAATTGATTTGGAATTTATGCTTATTGATGTTGATATTTAACGTTTGATTTGACTAAATATTGATTTTTACCAAATCGGATAAACATTTAACCTTCATTTTTGGTTCAGCATTTCAAGAAAAAATCATTTTTACAGTGCGGGATTATTTTACAAATTTGCTGATAAACCTGTTCGATAGGGTTTTAATCTCAGTCAAAAAGATGCCGGGCGGAAGACTTGATGTATTCAATCTGATTTTATCATTGTTATCTGAAAAATTCCTGAAACTCAGTTTATTGCCATTGTTGCTATAAACGGTAATTGACTGAATGATTTCACCGGGTAAAGAAATATCAAGATATTCATTTACTGGATTAGGAAAGAGACGGGGTTTAATTTGGCCGTAGTCACCAATGGATAAATTGAGATAATCAAGTTTGGCAATTAGCCACTTATCGGGGTCGAACTGCACGGAATCGATGCTGAATTCAGGTTGTGGAAAACTGAAAATTTGCCCTGAAAAGTTGTGGTTGCAAACCAAATCCAGTTTTTGCCCATCGCCAAAAATTCTAATATGAACTGGCATATCGAAAAAATCGACAGATGGATGAGAAGTTTCCTGAAAAATTGTAATGAAAAGATCGTTTGTATTGGTTGAGTTCACAACGTTAATACCATATTTTGGCCAGCCTTCGCCATAGTACCATTTATCAAAGAATGAAGTAAGGTCTCTGCCGGAAGCATTCTCAAAATGATTTTTTACAATTTCAAAGTTTGTGAAACTGTACTTTAACTGAGGATCATTCAGGTAGTTTCTCAGAGCATTGAAAAAAGCATCATCACCAATTAGCCATCTGAGCATGTGTAATAAATATGCTCCTTTATGATAGGATAATCTGGAGCTAAAAATTCGAGGAACTGATGTTGTATCCTCAACATAAACAGAGCCGTCTGGTGCTGCCAGAATTTTTTCAAGTGTTACATTTTTCCAGATCGGCCACCAGTAACCATCGTGCATGTGCTCAAACGAGAGACCATTGGCATAAGTAGCAAATCCTTCATTGATCCAGATATCGTGCCATGAGTTCAGGGTAATCATATTCCCGAACCATGAGTGTGCCAGTTCATGTGCACGAAGATCATGCCCGAAACCAGCCATAAAACTAACGGTTTGATGCTCCATACCTCCACCATCAATCGAGAACTGTGCATGACCGTATTTCTCATTTTTAAAAGGATATGGAGCAAATAGCGTGTCAAAAAGCTCTATCATTTCAGGTGTGTCCTCTATCATTGCAGCTATGGTTGCCGAATCTTCAGGATATACGTGATTGATAATTGGCATGGAATCACCTTCCAGAACAACGTATTGCGTAATGACTGCATAATTGGTAGCTGCAAATGCAATCAGGTAGCTTACAATTGGATAGTTGTGCTTGTAATGAAAGGTTTTATGATTCTCATTGGTTACTTCGCTGACAAGTATTCCATGGCTTACTGCGCGGAAGAGCGAAGGAGTTTTGATAATTACATCAATCGAATCAATTTTGTCGGTCAGGTCATTTTTTCCCGGCCACCAGTCTCTTGCTCCAAATGGTTGTGACAATGTCCAGATGGCTGGCACGCTATTGTGCTCCTTGGTTTCGAATGATCCAAAACCACTGTTGGCAATTGGTTCACCCTGATAATAGATCAAAATTGAGTCTGTTTGATTTACACTGACTATTTCATCAAGTTCAATCGAAAACTCAAAATCCGAAAGGTATTGATAATTCACCTGATGACCCCGGAACATAATTGAATCCAAAACCATGTTGTTGTTGAGTTCAAAAATAATGGATTCAACATTCTCTTTTGCCCTGAAATGATGAGAAATTTGGCCACTGATGTAGCGAACTGCAGGATCAACATCCCAGGTAAAACGAGTATAGATCAAATCAATATTCAAACCTGCTCTTGAAGTTTGCCTTTTCAAAGCATTTTCCATGGATTTGATTTTTGATTGAGCGATCAGATCGGTGTTATCGCTGAAACTTGGGTGCTGAGAATGTATTTCAGAATTAAAAACGAAAGTGATTAAAGACAACAGAAAAAATATTGTTTTTTTCATCGGGATCAAAATTTTCAGACTTTTCTTCCGCTGCAAAAGGATTTACTGTTAAATTCATCAGCAGCTATTAAAATTTTCAAAGATCAAAATTAATACAACAAATTAAACAGCGTATTTTTTGCATCTTTGCAGAAATTTCAATAAAGTGAAAAGCAAATCCGGACATATAGTCAGGTTGGTCCTTGTTCTGACAGCATCAGTGTTTTTTAATTACTGTGCCAATCAGGTTTCGCCTGGAGGCGGACCTACAGACATCATTCCCCCGGAAGTTGTTAAATGTGATCCTCCAAATTTTTCTACCACCTTTGCAAAACGTCGTATTCAACTTACTTTTAATGAATTTGTAGAGTTAAAGCAAGCCAATCAGCAGATAATTGTTTCACCGCCAATGAAAAACCAACCGGATTATCGTTTAAGCGGGAAATCACTGATTATTGATCTTAATGAAGAGCTTATTCCACTAACAACCTATTCCATATTTTTTGGCAATGCCATTGCAGATATTACAGAAGGGAATCCTCTCAAAGATTTTTTATATGTTTTTTCAACAGGCAACTACATTGATTCTTTGTCAGTTGCAGGGGAAGTTTTGAATGCGTTTACCTTAAACCCTGAAGAAGAGGTTTTTGTTATGCTGTATTCACTTAACAATGATACTGTCAGCGCTGATTCTCTGCCGGTATTGATGAGGCCACTTTATGTATCAAAGTCGGATAAGGAAGGTCGTTTCAGACTTCAGTATCTGAAAAATGAACCTATGAAACTCTTTGCGCTTCGCGATCTGAATAGCAATTATTTATTTGATTTGCCCGAAGAGGAAATTGCTTTTGTTGACAAGATTGTTGTACCTGAAATTCCATTAATATTTGAACCTGATACAACTGACACTGAACCTGATTCATTGGTTTACAGCAATTTATATCAGGATTATTACGCTCTTAAACTATTTCAGCACATTGACTCAACCCAACGTCTTATTGCCAGTGAAGCTTTTTACCCTCCTGGTTTTCGACTGGTTTTTAAGTATCCGGTTGATTCATTATCACTTAAATTGATGAATTTTACCGATGATGATGACTGGAAAGTTGAAGAATGGAATGCTACCAGAGATTCATTGAGGGTTTGGCTTAAGATGGCCGATCGAGATAGCTTATCTGTACAAATTTCTCTTTCCGACACAATATTTGATACAGTGCAACTGATTATCCCGGAAAAACCGGACATACGATCAGAACGACAACGGCGCAGAAGCAATCAGGATGAATCACCCGAACGGCTGAAAGTTTTTACCAACGTTAAAGCACGGTTACTTAACCCCAAGGAATCCCTAATATTAATATTTGAACATCCGCTTACCAGTTTTGACGGTTCACAGATAACCATATTCGCAGGGCAGGATACTCTTAAAGGTGTTTTATTTGATGCTGACAGCAAGAGCAATCGCTCATATTCACTAAAAATGGATTTAGAAGAGGAAAATTCCTATGTTTTTATTATTCCTGATTCGGCATTTTTTAATCTTTACGGACAAACCAATGACTCATTGAGGATAGTATTCAGTATTAAACCCATAGCTGAATTTGGCAACCTGTTCATAAATCTTCAGGCAAAAGATGAATTTTTCCCTTTAATCATTCAACTGCTTGATGGCAGGGAAGCCATTGTGCATGAATTGTATTTCACCACGTCAGCTGAAATTCGTTTTGATTTGCTGACTCCGGCAACTTATACCTTAAAAGCAATACACGACCAGTGGACCAACAAGCGTTGGGATACAGGTAATTATTGGAATAAGCGCCAACCGGAGGATGTTTTGATATGTCCGATTGAGTTTCAGATACGATCTAACTGGGATGTTACAGAAACATGGTTAATTGAGTGATCAGGCAGTCATTTTCAGAACGGAAAATGCTTTTACGGATAATTATTTTATTTCTTACGAAGAAATACTTTGGTTATGCATGACAGCGATTGATGCACTCAATAATCTCGCTGATTGTATCGTATTTCAACGAATAAATGATTCGTTTTCCCTGACGATGGCTCGTTAAAACCCCTTTGTTCTTTAGAATGTTGAGATGATGAGATGTTGATGCCTGGTCCATTTTCAGTTCATTAAAAATTTCTGTCACACTCATTGGTTTATCATTCAACATATCGAGAATGGCAATTCGTGTTGGATGCGATATTGCCCGCAACTTAGCGGCTGCAAGTTCAAGTTTTTCCTGATTAAGATGTAGCTTTTCCATTTTTAAATTTTAGCCAAAATTACAAAAATCATATTAGAAAAAATATGTATTTCTTTAATTTTGTTTAAAAAGCTGAGTAAATTCGAAGCGGTTACCATCAAATAGTCCTTTATCGCTGAGTTTCAGTTCGGGTATGACCAATAATGCCATGAAGGAAAGAGTCATAAAAGGTGATTTTAGTGTGGAACCTTTTTCTTTGACTAAAAGATCGAGTTTTTCATAAGCTTCTGCCGTTTGATAGGCATCTGCTGTGCTCATCAATCCGGCTACAGGCAATGACAGCAGATGATGATTATCACCTTCGGCAAATGCAATTCCGCCTTTGGCTTCAACCAACAGGTTGATGGCAGTAATTATGTCATTGTCGTTGGTGCCAACAGCGATGATATTATGACTGTCATGGGCAACTGTTGATGCCATTGCTCCGCTTTTCAGGTTAAAACTGTTGATGAAAGCTACCATTGGTTTTGCTGACTGATACCGGTTGTAAACAATCAATTTCAAAACATCATTTTCTAAATTACTGACAACCAGATTTTTCTCGTTTTTTGGTTCAGTAAGAAATGATTTTGTAATGAGTTGTCCGTCGAAAGCCTGAATTACTCTGATATTACCTCTCTCAACAGGAACTTCAATATCTTTGATGGTAATTTTGGAGGCATTGAAAAAATTAGGTTCTGATTCATTGATAGATTTGATAAGTGTCTTTCCATTTTCACTTACCATAATCCCTTTGATGTAAGTTGCTTTTACGTTAAAATCGATCAGGTTGTTTACTATTATGAAATCAGCATCATCGCCCTTCTGAAGGAGGCCGACATCAAGTTTGTAATGTTTAATAGGATTTACAATACAACTTCGAAGAACCTTCAAAGGCTCATGCCCTTTGGCAATAGCTCGCTTTACCAGTTGATTGATGTGCCCTTTTACAAGGTCATTAGGGTGTTTGTCATCCGAGCAAAACAGCACCTGGTCTGGATACTGATGCAGTAAATCAATCAGGGCTTCAAAATTTTTGGCAGCACTTCCTTCTCGGATCTGAATTTTCATTCCCCATTTGATTTTATCCAAAGCTTCTTCGATGGTAAAACATTCATGATCTGTTGAAATTCCTGCCTCTATGTAATTTCTGGCATCTTCACCCATAACTCCTGGTGCATGCCCGTCAACGGGTTTATTGTACTTTTTTGCAAGGGCAATTTTGGCCATTACTTCCTGGTCTTTGAAAAGCACGCCGGGAAAGTTCATCATTTCCGACAGGTATTTGATATCGTCGTTACGAAGAAGTTCCTCTGTTTCCTTGATTCCAAGCGTAGCACCTGAAGTTTCGAATGGTGTTGCAGGTACACATGATGAAGCCCCGAAATAAAATTTAAAAGGGACTTTTTTTCCGTTATTAATCATGTATTTGATGCCATCAATTCCCAGAACATTGGCTATCTCATGCGGATCGGAAACAGTTGCAACGGTTCCATGGACCACAGCAAGTCGCGCAAATTCAGATGGAATGAGCATGCTGCTTTCGATGTGAACATGTGAGTCAATTAATCCGGGGAGAATATACTGGTCATCACAGGTAGATGTTTCGGTGATTGTGGTAATTTTCCCGTTGATCACTTCAACAAGTCCGGGGAAAATTCTGTAGTTGATCAGGTCAACAATCTTTCCGGATACATTGAAACTGTTTTTTTTATTCATGGTATTGAAGATTTTTTTTTGTATGATAAGCTACTTTTTCAAGTGAAGTAATCATGTCGTACTCTTCCAGATATACATGACCCGGAAGATTTAGGGATTTTGATGTAAAATTCAGAATGCCGCTAATACCTGCTTTAACCAGATATTCTGCTGATTCCACAGCTTTATCCAGTGGTACTGTAATGATTCCAATTGAAATGTTATGCTCTTTTACTCTGTTTTCCAATTCTTCTATGTGGTAAACAGGTACTCCGGCATAAAGTTTACCAGTTTTTTCGGTATTTACATCAAAAGCAGCGACAATGCGAAGTTTTGGACGCTTGCCACCAAAATATTTAAGAATGGCTTTGCCCAAGTTTCCAAGACCCATTATACATACATTCTGACCAGTTTCAGTATCAATGATTTTCCCGATTAACTCGACTAATTCTTTCACATCATATCCGCGGCGCAGGGTGCCGTTGTATCCGATCAGCATGATATCCCTTCTCACCTGAACTGGTGTAATGTGCAGAAGTTGAGCAATTTCGTGTGAAAAAATAAAATCTTTTCCATTCGATAGGCAAATCAGAAGATTTCTTCGGTATTGACTTAATCGTTCAATAGTTTTATCAGGTATGTACATCCGTTGAGTTTTTTTTCATTTTGTTTGCAAACTTACTATTTATTGAAAAAAAACTCATGTTTCCTCCAAAAAATAAAATCACAATTGCTAATTCCATGAAAAAAATTGATTAGAACTTATCAGGATAAAACAATCCAAGGCTTTAATTGCAAAAATTGAAGTTTTTACTTTTCCTTGAATGATTATCTGGAATGAAAACGGGCTTTTTGAATGATATTACAGAATTTTAGCCAACTTGCTAAATGTAATATTTTTGGTTAGGGCAAAATTTAGTAAGTTAATTAATCTCTTCTTCCTAAAAAAATCATGATATAATAAGCCAAAGTAGCCAATGAGGCAAGTGCAGCTACTACATAGGTCATTGCTGCCCATTTCAGACCGTCTTTTGCCATAATGTGCTGTTCCCCGCGGGTGATCCCGGTCCCTTCAAGCCAAACCAATGCACGCCGGGAAGCATCAAATTCAACAGGTAGGGTGATGATACTAAAAAGAGTAGTAAGCCCAAACATGATAATTCCGATTAAAAGTAACTGCGGGAAAATTTCAACAGTAAGAATTCCTGCCAGCAATACCCATTGAACCCATCTCGAACTGATGCTGACAACAGGTACAAGTTGAGAACGCATCTGCAGCCATGCATAAGCCTGCGCATGTTGAAGTGCATGACCTGTTTCGTGAGCAGCAACTGCAGCAGACATTACACTGTTTCCGTTGTAAACCTGAGGACTCAGGTTGATGGTTTTATTTGTTGGATTATAATGATCGGTCAACTCGCCAGGCACCGATTTTACTGTAACATCAGTTATGCCATTCTGACTTAACATTGCAATAGCAATGTCTCTGCCCGTTTGTCCTGATGAGAGTGGAATTTTGGAGTATTTGGAAAAACGATTTTTAAGCCGGCTTTGAACCAGCCAGCTGAGTATCATGAAAACTGCAAAAATTAAAAGGTAGGAAGTCATTTCGGTAAAATTTGAAAATTATTTTCTTGTGAAATCAAAATCTTTGCCAACTAATAAATTACTGCTTTTGTGAATAACGCTGGCTAAATTTATCTGGCAAAATTAAGGAAAACTTATAAATCAAAGTTTATGAAGATTAACTTGCGATAATGGCTAAGAATGAAGTAAATACAGCGAATTGAAAGCGCTGGATTAACAATATTTTTTATTCTGAAGAACTTTCCTTTGTTTTGATATTTAAGACAAAAAATTTGGCGCTGAAATCAGTGGTTTTTTTTCTTTTTGTCATTTGTCAGAAGTTTTTACTCCCGAAAAGAATCCAATGTAAAGATTTCATAATCTGAAAAAATTTGAAATTAACAACAGTATGAACTTAAATGTCGTTGATATCAGAATAATTGCATTCACTTCAAAGATGCATTATGGCAGGATTGATTCTACCAAAATAATTCTTTGTGTTTGGGTGTTTGTTTTTTTATGAAAGGTATCAGACTTGTTATCAAATGATTTCGAAATTACTGAGAATAATTATATTGACGTCTTTTGCAGCGTATTTGTCATGTCAGCCTTTAGAGACAAATTCGACAAACAAAACCCAGTTTGAAGAACTAAAGCTGAGTAAACAAAATTTGGATTTTTTAATGAGTTTTTATCCGAAGGTTAAAAATGAATTGACAAAGATTGAAGATGACAGAAGATTGATTGCATGGCTGAAGAGTAAATATTTTATTTCCCTCCATTTGGGGAATTACTACTTATGGCTAAGGCACACTGCTGACAAATACAGAATGGGAAATGATTTTTTTACCCGACAGATGTCTGAAGAAAAGTTTCAACTAAAAATGGATAGCTTGTTGAAACGAGTGGATGTAATTCCTGAAAGGCTTGTTATTGCGCAAGCAATATTGGAATCAGGTTGGGGAAATTCCAGGCTTGCAACAGAAGCGAATAATTATTTTGGGATGAGATGTTTCAGTCCTGATTGCGGAATACCACCTTATGGGATTGAGAATCCGGATTACTGGCATCGTCGATACAATTTGCCGGAAGAAAGTATTGCTGACTACCTGTTGAATATCAATACATTGAAAGTTTACGAAAAATTCAGAACAACTCGTCAATCTATTAGAAAGCTTGGAGGAGAGCCAACTGCTGAAGAGCTTGTTGAAGCATTAGGGGGGTATTCGGAAACTGGTGAAACATATGTATCTTTATTGAAAGATGTAATAAAATTTTACCTGCCCGACAATATGGAAATACTTTTAAATCAATCAAATGCAACAAATTGATAAATTTTTCTTTGTATTGGATTGTTGTAAGCTTGGATTTTTTAATTCTTGTTATATATTTGCATGACATTATGAATTTCAGGCATGACGATTAATAGGAATTATCAATTTGACTTAGTATGAGAATAAGATTTACATCACTAAATTATATTTTCTTAATTAGTTTATGTTTTGTTAATTGCAAATTTGTTTATAGTCAGGTTAATTCTGACAATTTTGCAGAAAATACCGGAATAGTTTACGGTGAGCGTCCCCCAATAGATTTGAACAAGGTTTCAAAGGATGCTTATGAATCCGGCATGATCAAAATAAAACTGATGAAGACGGCGGAATCAGTTCTTTCGGGGGAAATATTAAATGCAGGTCCTGATGGGGTAGTTGTAACTGGTTGTGCTTCCCTGGACACACTGAACCTGATCTTTGGTGTTTATACATATGAACCTTTGTTCGGAGGCCTTTATGAAACTGGCAGAAATGCAAAGGAATTTAGCAATCGACACAAGGAATGGGGTTTAAATTTATGGTATTCGCTTAGGTTTAATCATCGGACAACAGTAGTAGAGGCGGTAAATCAATTTGCAGCACTTAAAGAAGTTGAACTGGCGGAACCGGAGTACACCAAACAGTTGGTTACCGATGCATTTCCATGCGCTGATGGTGAGTATATTGTTCCGGAAAAGGGTTCAGGCGGACGCTGGATTCCGGCTGATCCGCAATATGGAAATCAGTGGCATTATAATAATACCGGCCAGCAGGGTGGTACTCCCGGAGCTGATATTAGCCTCCAGGATGCCTGGGAGATTGAAAAAGGAAATGTAAATGTAATTGTGGCAATTATTGACGGAGGCATTGATTATACCCATCCAGACCTGGCTGCAAATATGTGGCAGAATATCGGTTATAATTTTGTGAACGGCAGTTCTACAATAATCCCTCACAATCATGGTACTCATGTGGCAGGAACAGTGGCAGCAGTCAACAATAACAATATTGGTGTGGCCGGAGTAGCAGGGGGTTCAGGATTAGGAGATGGTGTCAGGCTAATGTCTTGTCAGGTATTCACAAATAACAGCAATGGAGGTTTTCATCTTGCACCTGTTTATGCTGCTGATAACGGAGCAGCGATTTCTCAGAATTCATGGGGGTATCTTTTCCCTAATGTTTATGAGCAGGCCGCGCTTGATGC
>RZYY01000261.1 GCA_009930115.1 Sphingobacteriia bacterium
CCCGTCCCTAAAATCTTGATTTCCATTTTCTTAAATTTTATAGTGTTTAAAAAATATTATAGTGAGATTCTTTTTCGGTTGGCGATCCTGACCAATGTCAACATAACAGGGACTTCTACCAGAACGCCTACCACTGTAACCAATGTGGCTCCGGATTCCATGCCGAACAACACAATCGCAACGGCCACAGCCAGTTCAAAAAAATTGCTTGCCCCGATCATTGCCGCCGGTGCTGCAATGTCATGGCTGATCTTCCATTTCTTAGCCCATCCGTAGGCAATAAAAAAGATAAGGTACGTCTGGATTACAAGAGGTATGGCGATCAGCAGTATACTCACAGGATTATTCAGAATACGGTCTCCCTGAAAAGAAAAAATAATAACCAACGTAAGGAGCAGACCGGCAATGGTAGTTCCTTTAAATTTCTCTAAAAACACGTTTTCAAAATATTCTGAACCCTTGCGTCGAATGACCAGCCTGCGCACAATTACTCCCGCCACCAGCGGAATTACTACAAACAATACTACCGAAAGGATAAGGGTGTTCCAGGGAATGATCACACCTGTTATTCCCAGCAATAAGGTGACAATGGGAATGAAGGCTACCAGAATGATCAAATCGTTAATAGCTACCTGGATCAGGGTATAAGCCGGATTGCCTTTGGTAAGGTAACTCCAGACGAAGACCATTGCCGTACAGGGAGCTGCCCCCAAAAGAACGGCTCCTGCCACATATTCATTGGCAAGCGTTTCGGGAATAAGCGTTTTAAAGATTATGTGAAAAAAAAGCCACGCCAATCCAAACATGGTAAACGGTTTCACCAGCCAATTTACTATAAGTGTTACGGTTAAGCCCTTGGGCATTTTTAATGCATTTACCACACTGGAAAAATCCACTTTCAGCATCATGGGGAAAATCATCACCCAGATGAGAATAGCCACCGGAATGGACACGTTGAAATATTCAAGTTTTCCTAAAAGCAAGGGAGCTGACGGGAACAATTTCCCAATCAGGATCCCTGCTGCTATACACAGGGCGACCCAGATAGTCAAATACTTATCAAAAAAAGAAATGCCTTGAGTCTTTTTCATTTCTCTTACAATTAAAG
This sequence comes from Sphingobacteriia bacterium, assembly GCA_009930115.1. Lineage (GTDB taxonomy): Bacteria > Bacteroidota > Bacteroidia > Bacteroidales > 4484-276 > RZYY01. The sequence goes on from RZYY01000261.1 coordinate 1,109, forward strand.
AGTTGCCACCTTTTTAAGAATTTCTTCCACAATTTCTCCGGAAACAGGCGTTTTTCCTTTTGTGTATCCCAAATCAGTTAACAACACACTTTGGATATTCTCCAGTCCGGTCTTTTGGAGCAGGATTTTCCCACAACTGACAGAACAACCATCCAGTACAAGGATATCGGAATGGGAATAGTAGGGAACAGAATCTCCGGGAAAAGCTCCTATTGCCGCCAAACAATGCATTTTGCGTATACCTTTTTGACTCATTGCCCTGGCAGTTAAATCTGCTATCTGGCCCAGATCGCTGCATCCCGAACAAGAAAAAACAATTTTGTCCATACTCTTATAATTTATATTCAAAACTTAATAACAGATGGTGTTGGTATGCTAAAGTACCGTTTTCAGGATCCCATCCCTGGTAATTCAGTGAAAGATGAATCCCCTTGACAGGACTGTAATGCAGCCCTGTGATATAAGCATTCCCTTTGTTTTCAATGTTGTTGGCCATTACCTTGTCAAAACGGGCAAACAGCTCAATATTGGGGAACAATGAAACACTTCCGAATAATGAAAAACCGTAAATATCCTCACCGGGCCTGTTAAGGTGATTCTTATGATAATTGTATTCTCCTCCCGCCCTGAATATTTTTTTGTGGTGGTATCCTATAAAGCCGGAAAACAATTGTTGGTCCGCAGGTTTAAGGGGATTGTTGGATTGGGTGTAATCATAAAATAGCCGGCTTTGCAATCCTTCCAGTGGGTTAATATCTATACCGGCAGCTAATTTCACATCGCCAAAAAGGTCCTGATCAAAACGAAATCCTTCGCCATTGGTTAGTGCCAGGTCAAAGCCTAAAAATTCGTTTACTTTGAAATAACCAATTATACCCAGATCTCCGCTGGGTGTCCCAAAATACTTATCCTGGAATGTCGGGGCCAAATATCGGTAACCCCAAAATTTTTCCTGTGTAATGTAGTGATTCTGAAGAATGCTGCCGGCCTGAATACGTATATGTTCATTGGGCATCCACTCCAGGGAAGCAAATTTAAGGGTCACACTGTAATAACTGCCCTCCTTATATCCACCCATCTCTGAGAACTGGCTAAATGTCGTTGGTCTGCCTACATCTAAAACTATTCTACCGGAAAACTGTTCAGAAAACTGGTATTCGTATCCAAAATGAGCCCTGCCAATCCAAAAACCATAACGCTTTCCAGGGTCTTTTCCCAGGTTAAGATCAAAATTTCCGAAAACCTGAATAATAGGGTTCCCCGCCCCATTAAATAAGGGTTCATTTTCTTGTGCAGCAAGAGTCCCGACAAAAGGTGAACTACAAATAAGCAATAAAATGACGAAACATTTTATTTTTGACATACTATGAAGCCTTTATTGTCTCAGAATAAAACGTATAAAAAGTCTTTTTTATGCGGTCCCTGACGGTCCGAAACACCTGTTCCACTTCTTCCCGGGTGCCTGTTGCTTTGGCCGGGTCTTCAAAGCCCATGTGAAGTCGGTGTTTTACTTTCCCTGTAAAGAGTGGACAACTTTCGTTG
>RZYY01000262.1 GCA_009930115.1 Sphingobacteriia bacterium
CATGCTTTTGCCCTATCGACTGGAGATCAAACGGCAGAATGCCTTACAAATGCATATTGAACCGGAAACGAAAGATGGATATCTCTTGTTCAGGTATCTGCAGCCTTTTGGCAACCTTTTCCCAGTTGTTGAGTGAGCCTCTTACCTGATGCAGAATCTGGTCTGCTCTCTTTCGATCAATCAGATATTCCTCAGAGGCATCTAGTAGAATATCCGGATTTGCTTCGTTTGAATTGGATGAAATAAGCAGACTTTGGTCCCTGGCCAGTAATTCATCCTTCAGCAAAAGCAACACTGTGGATTTACCGGAACGTCTGATTCCGGTAAGGATCTTTATCTGAGGCTTATCGATAGACCAAAGATAAAGATTGGAGGTTCTATATATTTGCTATTTATTAACCTGTAATCGATTTATATTTTTTTTGGGGTTTTTCCAGTGGTCACAATAAGGTTTTTGTCCGGCATGATGCAGCATCATGGTAACAGCCACCTCATACGTTAAAATGCAAGCGCTTCTTTTCATTTTTCAAATAATTCGCTACATTTGCCACAATTAACTGATAATGAAACGTAAAACAACCAACTCTTTGGCACTAACTTCGCAATGGCCATCGTGACCAAGGTGCAGGTTAAGAAAAATTAATGGTGCATAGTTCGTTTATTAACACCTAAAAGTTGCATTTAATTAACCTATAGCTTAATTTTGTGGTGAGAAGAAAGTGTCGACATATGATATCGTCTCATGACGGCCGAAGAGCAATATATATTGATGAGGAAAATTGGGAATCAATTATTTCGTACATCAAAAAAGACAAGAGCCACGAGAAAAAATTTAAATACATCGCAGAGACCATCTTGGAAGGCTACAGGAACTGTGATTTGTATGACAAAGAAGATATCAATGAGCATTGCAAGGATGTTACAGCAATGAAATTTTTTAAAGGTCGAGAGAATGCAAGAATATATTGCAAAGAAATGACAACCCCAAAAGGAACACGAATAGTGATAGCTGCAGTTTTGCATCCGGGGAAGAAGTCTCAGAAAAACTCACAAGTAGAAAGAAACATTATCAACAGAGTTGGAGGATATGAATATGAAATTGACTGAAAAATATAAAGTTAATCCTGAATTTGAGGACCTTTTCTCATTTAAATCCGAAAAGGAAGAATTGGAACACGAGGCTAAAATGATCATGTTTCGCATCTTGAGTAGTTTTGAAAAAATGACAGACCGACCAATTCAGAAGAAGGAAATTGCTGAAGCAATCAGCACATCTCCAAGCTATGTTACTCAGCTCTTTAATGGTGACAAACTGATCAATCTCACAACCCTTGCCAAACTGCAAAAGGCATTTCATTTTTCTTTCCAGATTGAAGCGAAGAAGAATAATAATAAATTAAAAGAGAAAGCAGAAAAAGCTGTTAAACTGGTTAAACTTAAACCCAGATTTGATTTTCATAGAGGAATGAATTCAAATGCAATTTTTGATTTACCGGTCAATGAACCAAATGATGGTAATACTTTAGCTATATGAAACCTTTGTTATCACCTTTAGTATTAAAGGATTTCGCCGTAACAGAAAACCGATTCACTATTCTACCTATTAGTAAAGAGGGAGATGATTTTGATGAATTATTTGATGAATATTCGATTGATATTGATTTCGATTACAGTAAAAATGACCTTTTTTATGCAATTGTTGTACAAGTCAAAATAAACAATTCTGAGGATTCTCCTCAATTGGGTGGTTATTCAATCATGGTTGAAGGCACATTGCTTTTTGAATTTAATCAGACCGATGAGATTACAAATGAGGACAAAGCTTCACTTTTAAACTACTCAGGACTCTCTATTACGATCAACTACATAAGAGGATTTATTGCAACACTTACCTCTTTCGCACCTTTTGGAAGATATAACCTGCCTACCATAGACGTGAATGACCTACTCTCTCAGAAACGAGACATGAAGAAAGGAAAATGAAATCCGCACGTTTGATGAATGGATTTTCATTGCAGAATCTGGCTGATTTTAAAAGAAAGTATCAACCGATGTTTTGATGGCAATTTGACAGTGGAGCGCCGTCACCATTGCCTCACCCTCCTGACAGGATTGCCATGGATTCCCGTTCTATCAATCACTGTTTCTTCAGATGAAACGGGATGAATTTTCTCTGTTTTTGAGGTAAACCGTTACGTGTTTTTGAGGCAAATCTGTAAACAATCAAAACCACAATCAACTTTATAAATTATAATCGTCCCGATACGGTTGCCCATGGGTGCACAAACAACTAACACCCTGACAACTGATCCCTGACAACTGCTTCCTCAACTTTTTCCCTCCCCAATGCGTTCATTCTCTGAGTACCATTGTTTAATGTTTAAAACAACACAGATGAAAAAGACGATCTTTCTAATGTTCCTGCTGGTGTGCATGCATGGCCAGGCGCAAAATCAACGCAAGTTACCCATCAGGGAAGGGGGCCAAACAATTAATGCGGGCAACATTCCCGAGTCGATACGTACGAACGATACCACCCTGAACGGGGAGACCGATGTGTTGCGCAGCAGGCCGGGCAAGATGAAGGTGGGCAGGGCCACCAGGAGCGGTATTAACTGCGTT
>RZYY01000263.1 GCA_009930115.1 Sphingobacteriia bacterium
GTGTGGATGATTTGGCCACTGAACAAATGACACTGATGCTGGACGTAAATATCGAAACCGGTTTTGAAATACCCCTCATTGCCAAAAGCCCGCTCTCATTAGTTGATTTTGGTGTTACCATAAAACCCTGGAACTATTTTGAAGGGCATGGTACAATAGAAATTCTTGAAAAGCCTGTTTCAGGAGGATATATCAAATATGTAAAAAATGATGGATTGGATCTTCATGGCTGGCTTGATGCCGCATTAATAAGAGGCGAAGTAAATCTGGGAATAACCAGGCGGCGTTTGGCAGGTAACTCACTGCTTGAAATTAGTACCCCTCCAAAAGATCAAATCAAGCAACGTAAATACAAGTGGCTTGGCGGTGTAAAACTGGGAACATTTGAAACAGATTTCCTGTTTGATGGAATCATTAAAGAGTATTATATCACTACCACAATTTCCAGGGACATCAGTTTCCTTTTCACTGAGAAAACACTAAAACTAGTTCAACGATTCAGTTTTGACGATCAGTTCCCACATGTGCATTTAGCCCTGGGGGTGAACAATAAAAAAATGTTCCAGGTATTTAAAGGGGAATATAAAGGAAAAAATGCAATTCAGTTTCAGGTTCCTGAAAACACGCCTCAGATGCTAATTATTGCAGAAGATACAATTAACCCTGCACTGTTTTATTTTAGCCTCCAAAATCCCAACGGGCAGATTTTTGATACTACCAACGCCTATTTTGAGCAAGATACTGTTTCAAAACAGTCAATCATGATCATCAATGAACCGATGAAAGGAAATTGGTTTTATCTGACAGATTACCAGGGTAACGACACGGTTTACCTGGAAGCAATTGACCAGGAACCTACCATTCTGGCGTTGGAACCTCAATCTCGCCGCACACGTTCCAGCTTCATTTCTCTAAACTTCACTGATTATGCTGACACACTCAATGTTGAAGTTTATTTCGATGACGATAACAAAGACTTCGATGGAACACTAATTGACATATTTTCAATTGTTAACAATGGGAGTCTGGATTTCATTTGGCAGAATGACGATTTGGCGAATGGAGAGTACTTCATCTATTCCCGTGTTGATGATGGGAAAAATAAACCGGTACTTCAATATGCAACAGGATCAATTTGGGTAGAAAATGATCCTGACATTGAAATTCCACAAGCCTTCTCAGCCCTTCAGGTGGATACCACAATCGTTACATCATGGAATAAGTCTGTGCTGGAAAACACGATTGGAACAGTTGTTTATTATAGAAATGTATCATCCGGACATACAAATGAACAAGCGGTTATTGGCCAAAATGAAGCTATATTGTATGATTTGCTACCCGGACAAGAATATGAACTTTGGGCAAGCTTTATCAATGAAAACGGCACCTACAGCGAACCCAGCAATAAGGTGAATTTGATCTTCGCCAGTAGCAACCGAAACAATCCCCCCTATTTCACGCTCGATCCGGATAGTTTCTTTGTCTTTGTTGTTGGCGAAGAAATGCAATATACACTAACGGCAAATGACGCAGATGGAGATAATCTGGTATTTAATACTCCTGGTGATACTCTTGGAGTGTCAATAACAGGCGACCAATTGTCATGGATTCCAACCGAGGAACAAAAAGGTGTTTACAATCTTTTGCTTACCGTCACTGATGGTACAGAGACCGACACTACATTTAAAAAATTGATTGTGTACACCCAACAACAGGTAAGAATTGAACTGGCTTTCAGTTCTGTTAACCTCTATGAGAGCGACAATATGTTTGTAAAAATCAAAAACTATTTCTGTCCGGAGAATTATCAACAAACCACCTTGAGAAATACCCGGACTCAGGAAGAAGAAAGTGTAGAATGCAGAAAGGTAGATGATTTTAATTACATCGGTCAGTTTAATCTTTCATTTATCAACCGAAGTGAAATAAGTGTTGCCAATGGTGATACTATCGAATTAAAGTATCTGTACAACAGTCAGGAGTATCTGGCTTATGCTTTTTATGACAGCCTACCACAACCAAGTGATCAGATACCGCCGGGCGTAATTGATGATCTTATTGCAACAAGGCTGGAAAATAACCGGGTAAAACTCAAATGGACGGCTACAGGTAATGACGGTGAAGTAGGAAAGGCATACAAATACGACATTCGTTATTCCTATGAGCCAATTACCAGCGAAGGAATTTATTTTACTGCTTATCTGATTGAAGAATTTCCCTATCCTTCGGTTTCAGGTGAACAGGATTCATTGATCCTTGACCTAACTAATTTCACTGGAATTTTGGAACATGATACAATTTTCTTTTCCATCAAAGCCGAAGACGAAATGCAAAACAGGGGTGGATTGAGCAATAGTCCTGGAGTTAATTGTTTGTTAAATCCGGCTAATGTTTCAGCATCTGTTAAATCATTAATACCAACGACGTCAAATTTTGGATCATCTGCCATTAATCTAAATGCAAGACGACCGATACGACCAAAGCCGTTGATGCCAACTTTAAGTGTCATGGGGAACTCCTCGTAGACGAGTGCTAAAGAACAGGTGAGATACCGATTCGCCCTGTCAGCGTCAGCCGGACTGCTACGCTGTACAAGGCGACCGATGTAGGCT
>RZYY01000098.1 GCA_009930115.1 Sphingobacteriia bacterium
GTAAACCAGGAAGCTTCGGTGACAGCCAGAAAACCACCTGGTTTCAGGAATTTCCGCCATTCCTGCACACCTCTTTCAAAACCGATGTTGTAGATGGCTCCTTCCGACCATATCAGATCCAGCTCTTCAGATGCAAAGGGAAGGTCTTCCATTGAAGCCACCATACCTTTGACCCGTTTTTGAAATCCATGTTCGGCCGACTGTTGGTTAAAAAGCTCGATGAACCCGGGAAAAAGGTCAATACCGGTGATGATCCCCGGAACATTCGCTGCAAGTGTCATGGTCTGTCCGCCCGTTCCACAGCCAATGTCAGCAATGCGGGATTGATCGGTCAGGTGATCCAGAAATCCGATGGCTTTCACCGTTGTTTCAGGGCTTCCGGGTCCCTGTCGCTCCAGTCCGGCGAAATATTCGCAAATCAGTTCAAAATCAAATTCGTGAATGGACGTATGTTCTTCGCTCATGATGATTCGTTGTTTGTGGCATGAATTCGCTTTATCTCATTCGTGCCTGATTGAAAAATGTTTGTTTTGTGAAGATAAATAAAAGAAATACCGGCAAAGATTTGCCAGAAGGAATGGAATCAGATTTTCCGCTAAGAACCGGAAAATCTTTATTTTACAATATCCGATTTGGATAGTAACATACAGAGATTTTAATACGGCAAAAATAGTAAAATCTTTTGCACAGTTTTGAATAAAAATATCCGCAGTAAAACCTGAAAATTGTATTTTTGTACCATGCAAGGGGTCAAATCATATTATAGTCCCGTTCGTAATGCAAAGATTTTTACCGACCTTTTCAACGAGGGCAGGCAACAACAAGAAATCTTCTGCAGGAAATGCATAAACAGGGCTCGTTACCGGAATGATGTCAAAAAAGATTTTGAATGCAAAAAATACCGCAACCTGACATCGTTAATAAAAGAAACGGTGATGGAAAAAAATATTCTACCCTGGTCAAAATGTTTACTGCTCATTGCCGATATGAGTTCCACCAAAGAGAAGATATCGACGCACAAGCTTCAAAAAGTGCTTGAACATAATTGCTACGAACCTATTCTGAGCAAGATAAATAAGAAATCACCATTGACCAACAAAATTCAAAATGGGCAGAAAAATCTGGAGGGGATTCCTCTCCACCAGCCGGCAGAGAGAAATCTCATATTTTTTATCGGTCAGTAGTGATAAGAAATATTACCTAACTAAAACAGAGCTTATTAATCATAAATTTTTCACAACATACGCACAATTAAAAATAACATTAATACAAATTAAGCATGAATATATTTGGAAAAAATCCGGGCAGCGGTCAGGGATCGGGCCAGGGTAACGGCAAAGGAATGGGAAGAGGAGGCGGACAGGGAAGAAACAAAGGAGGAAGCTATGGAACCGGCGGGTTTTGCATTTGTGCAAAATGTGGCACGAAGGTTCCTCATCAGCAGGGGGTAAAATGCACCACCCTGAAATGTCCGGAATGCGGACATACGATGATAAGGGAAGAATTGTTGAACGATAAAAAAAACAAGAATTAAATGCAACTTAATCATGTGGCCTTAAACATCCATCAGGAGAACGAACTGGTCAACTTTTATCAGAATATTCTTGGGTTACACCTGACTCATCAGTTTGAACTCCCGGAAGAACTAAGTCTTAAATTTTTTGGAATGAATCAAAAACTCCCTGCCTACATGTACACGGATAACAACGTTTACATTGAATTGTTCGTTCATGATCAACCTGTCAGGCCAGGAGTTGCGCATTTATGCATCGAAATATCCAACCGCGAAAACATGATACATAAATGCAATGATCATGGTTACAAAGTGAAAAGGATCAGCAGAGATAACAAACCCGACCTGCTTTTTATTGAAGATAAAGCTGGAAACTGTTTTGAACTGAAAGAAGAAAAGAAATAGTCAAGTATAAACAAATTCTTTTACAGTTAGCTTTACCCCGGGCAGGTAGCCGGTAATCAGACAGCATGAATTATTGAACAATGAGTTTTTTAACCGAATATTCCTGATCATCCTGAATATACACAAGATAAAAACCTGATTTCAGGTCACTTATATCTGTAGCCATATCCTGCAGAAAATGGTTTTGTTGTTTAAGTATTCTGCCATGAATATCCCTGATTACAACAGAAACTGATTTTCCGGGCTGGCAGTTGATCCGAAAACAACCCTTTGCGGGATTCGGATAAAGTTGATATGCCTCATGCTGCTTGTTTTCCGGAACGTCAAGCAACAGACTTTTGGCATATTCAAGTTCCACATCCTTACCCTGCTGCCATTGTTCGATCACCCGTTCAACTGTGAGCGGGATTCTTATATCCGGTTGCACTCCTCCTGTCATATCTTTATCGGAATCGAGCTGAATCATGTGATCAATATCTAATGAACGACCAAAAGGATAAAGAATGAACTGGAGGGAATCGGTGAGGATAATAGCCTCAGCGACCATGCCAAAAGAACCATTGCTTCCCCAGAAAGAAACCACCCGGCCATTGGATAGTCGCTGAATCATCATCGGGATACCTTCACCTGTACTGATACAATTGGGTCCTACCATTGCAACAACTTCTCCTAAAAAACAGGGCGACTCGGGCTGTGTTATCACGGTGTCTTTTACCTCAAAACCCTCATCACTGTTGCCGGTAATATATTCATAAAATGAGGGTTCATTATGGAAAAAACCTGCTATAACCGCCCCCAGCAGATCATTACCTCCCATATTAAAACGGAGGTCCATCACCAGTTTATCAATTGCGTGGTCATTGAAATACTGTATGGCAGATTTCACGTTCTGATAAACGATTGTCTGACGTATTTCATCCAGTGTATTTCCCTCTGCCCCTTCGTGAAGAATGCGCAGGTAACCTATCTCTTCATCAAGAACGCTCCAGGATACAACACTGTCGAAATCGGGCATTGGCGCAGTGAGAAAATAAGCCTGCAATAACGTGTTGTATCCGTCATCCTCACATGTCAAAACTACTGTTTTTGCAGATTCTTTTCCATGAGGCTGAAAAACCACCTCCGCTACTGCACCGATGGAATCCCTTGACAACATCTCATAACGGCTGATCAAACGACCCTCAAGCGTTCCGTAATTGGTGGCCAGGCTGTTGAAATTATTATAAACTTCCAGCGGCGGAATATCCTCAACCGGAATGCCGTTCCATGAAATGATCCGGTCACCAGTGCAGATTCCGGCAAGAAAGGCCGGGCCATCTTCCGTTACAATATTGGCGACAACTGTTCCATCGGTGAGAGGAATCATGTTGAGCATATACGACCCTGCCTGATATTCCTGCGTGTAAGTATTGACATTTCCCCGGTACATGATATGACCGTCCGGAATAGAATAAAGATAGGAATACATGGCCGCGGTAAATGCAACTGTATCGGAATCAGACATTGCAGTTTCAATGAGTGGTCGCGTCAGGGTTTTCTTCGAATCCCAGTCAACACCACGCCATTCGGTAAAAGCATATCGCTCGCTGAGCATTTCATGAAGTGAATCAAAGCAGGTTACCCAATCATATTGACTGAAATCAAAAATACCCTCCTCAGAAACCGGATAAGTCAACTGATGTAAGGGGGAAAAACCATATTCCTGCTTACTGTAGTCGGGATAAAAAACATTCTGTGCTAAAACTCCAACTGCGGATAAAGCAACCAATATCAGGATACAAAACAGAAAAATACCGTTCTTCATAGTTCACAATAATATTTAGTTTGTAAAGGTAGTGAAATAATGAAGAACATCTTCTTGGATTTGGCACATTGCATTTAACAAATGTACTTGCTGTTCACCAACCGGGGATTTATCTGAATCCTGCCTGCTTTATTTATGGCTTCCCCGGGTATCCTAGCGCTTCCCGGGTTGCATAAGCCACATCAAATGTTGCATAGATTGTTGCCAAAAAGTCTTCCATGCTTTCCTGGCTGTTCACACTGATATAAGAAACGACTGAAACATCGGTAACTGGATCATACATCATCAATGACAGGTTCCCAATCCGGGCGCCGTTGTGCCCGTATCCCAGATTCTCCATATATACACACCCTAAGCCGTAAGTGGGGTCGGCAGTCGGACATGCATGTTTCATTAAATCAACCGAAGCCGGCGAAAGGATGTTCTGGCCTTTCATTAGGGTCCTGATCCAGGTGTTTAAGTTTCGCATGGTCGAATAACCATTCCCTTCGGCAACCTGGGCGCTCATGTTGTAGCTGCAATAAGCGGTGGAAACATTCTGAGGTTCATAGACATAACCACAAGAATAAGGTGTTGGAAGATCTTGGTCTGCAGCAAGGTTAGGGAAATAAACCGTTAGTGGAACCGGCGTAGTGGGTCCGCATACATGATCATAAAGATAATCGGTCAGGGTTTTGGTGGCACTGCTATGGTTGGTATAAATGCGCGCAATGATTTCCCCCAAAATGGTATAGCCAGTATTGCTATAGTGTTTACCTGTTCCGGGAAGAAAATAATACAGGTTATGAAGGCCCAGTTGATTGGCTAGTTCCGTGGCGGTAAATTGGTGATCTATATCAAGAAACTGGGTATATGTCGTGTAGGATAAGCCCATACAACCAGGTACACTGTCGTTGTCAACATCATAAATGCCTGCACTATGGTTGAGCAACATCTTGATTGTGATCTGATCCTTGAAAGGAATGTTCCATTCAGGATCAACCGGCACATAGGGGATAGTTCCCCCGGGAATGGAATCGGTAATCGTTGCATTCAGGTTCAGCCAACCATCCTGCATCATTTTGAGAGCTGCAGCCGCTGTGAAGCTTTTAGTATTACTAGCAAACCGGAACCAGGTATCGGCCGTTATGGGCTGGAATCCGGTACCGGCTGAACTGGAAAACCAGGAACCATCAGGTGTTTGTATAAACAGATTTAACGTAGGCACAGGTCTTTCGATTTGGGATTCCACATTGACACGGGATTGTTTAACGGCGTTATCAACCAGCTGTTGTATTGGATCAACCGGTTTTTCCTCTTTTTTGGAGCAGGAAGTGGCCAGAATAATCCATACTGCCATCATCATAAAAATACCACACAATTTACTCATAATCATGTTGTTAAAAATATTACTTGCTATAAAGATTCACTGTTGTTCGGCAAAAATTTGAAAGGAGCCGGACCATTATAGCACAGTTTCCATTTCTTAGTAGTTTTGCTTTGCAAAAAACCAACTGACATCAGCAAAACTACATTTTTCCCCATATGATTCCAGTAAAAAAAAATAAATTTCGAAATAGATGATTTACTTCAATCGAAATGATCGACAATTACTCTTTTTAAGTTGGGGTTGGTGGCGGTTTCACCGTCACCAACCCCAACCTATAATTAACACTTCAAAATCTTTGTCATTTCGACAATAGAGAGAACTCTAAAATAATTTACCGGACAACAATGAAAAAGAATAACTAAAAACACATCCAAAAAACACGAAGCAAAAGGTAAAATAATGTTTCACCCAAACAAAAAATCATTTTTTTTGCAGTACCCGCCAGTAAAGAAATCATTAAAGCCTTTTTTTAATGGGGAAATTATTTACATGAATTCGTTTACCAACGCGCAAAAAAAAGATTCAGCTCAAAGTGAAGCCGAATCAACATTTTTGTCTGCTAATTTGTCATCCTGACTTCTTATCTTACACTTATCCAACTAATTAAGACTTGTATTTGCAGAGAGAGCAGGAATCGAACCTGCCACAGCCGGTGTTATCCGTCTGCTATTGGTTTTGAAGACCAACTGAGACACCAGTCCCGTCCTCTCTTTGGTTCATCATTCGTTGCAAAAATAAAAATCATTTTGATTACGCAAGTGCAGCATGATCAACAGGCTGGATTACCCAACCGGTTTTTCAAAATTTTTCTCATGCAATAAACAGCATAACTTTGCCGGTCATTGATTGTTTACAACAGAAACCATTAAAATTTCATTTTCTGTTTGGCAGAAAGTAACCAAGCGATTACTTTTGCAAAGTAAAATCAGTAAAAATGCTGCAAAAACAGGTTTTTGGCAGATCAGGCAATCAATATGCACGCAATGAAGGCATTATTTCGATCATAGTCAACACCCTTCTGTTTATTCTGAAATACTGGGCAGGAGTGGTAACCGGCTCAGTAGCCATCATAGCTGATGCGTGGCACACCCTGTCCGATTCGCTGAGTTCTATCATCGTACTTGCCGGTGCTAAAGTTTCCTCAAAACCACCTGACAGGGAGCACCCTTTTGGGCACGGGCGGGCCGAGCTGATTGCCTCAGTGCTTATCGCAGCGTTTCTTGGCTTTGTGGCATTTGAATTTTTTAAACAATCAATGATCAGGTTAAGCAACAGGGAAATTGCGATTTTTGGGCGTTTTGCCATCATTGTTACCATCATCTCGATCCTTGTGAAAGAAGCTTTGTCACGATATGCATTTTTTACCTGGAAAAAATCGGGTTATCTCTCGCTAAAAGCTGATGCCTGGCATCATCGTACCGACGCCATTTCATCTCTTATTATTCTTGTCGGGATTTTTCTGGGAAAATATTTCTGGTGGATTGACGGAGTGATGGGCATCCTTGTGGCCATTATGATCGCCTATGCCGGTTACGGGGTTTTAAAAGACACCATTAGCAAGTTGCTGGGTGAAGCACCTGATCCGAAGCTTGTCGCCAAAATTAAAGAAATCGCAGGAAACGAATCCGAACATGATATGCAGATACACCATATACATCTGCATAGCTACGGTGAGCATCAGGAAATTACTTTTCATATCCGTTTACCGAATAAAATGAATGTGGAGGATTCTCATGCGCTGGTAACCGCCATACGCCAAAGTCTTCGCAAGACTCTTTCGCTGGAGGCAACCATTCATGTGGAACCCCGCGAAAAATAACCCGGCAGGTTCAAACCAGCTGTCAATTGCAGGCAGGAAACGTAATCTGTAAAGTGGAGTTCATTCTCACCATGTATGCCCTTCCGGGTTCCAGCACCGGAAGGGTGATAATATTAAGTTCCGGCCAGTAAACTCCCTGACCGGCTATCTCTTTAATCATATCCACTTCAGTTAACTGAGCACCAAAAAGATCACTTACCGAAATCTCACAATCACTCAAAACAGGCAGATGACTCCAGCCGGATGGCAGACTGATTGTTTTGTCGGATTGCATGTTGCCGGTAATGGTGAGCGGGGCTGCAGCACTTAGCTTGACAGTATATCCTTTTTTGGGATCAAATTTCTTGAGGGTATTGATGTTTTGCGAAGGAAAATACATCTGTGAACCGCTGATCAGAATAATTAACTGACTGCTGATTGTCGACAAAACTTCATCAAAATCAGTACTCAAAGGATTGACATAGGTGGAAAAACTGCTCCATCCTGCCGGAAGTCCTATCACCTGGTTGATTAATGGCGGAAGCACAGTAAGGCCTGCAGTTTCTGAAAATGCTGAACATCCCTGGTGAGTAATAAAACATCGGAACAACCAGCCATCATAAAAGGTACTGGTTTGAATGATGGTAAGTTCCGACATATTGACACCCTGAATATTTGCCGTGTTGGAAAGATTATTCCATGCAGCTCCGTTATTTATGCTTTGCTGCCACTGGTAGGTCGGATTTCCCAGGACCTCTACCACAAACGTTGCGGTTTCCGGCTGATAAACAGTTTGATTCTGAGGCTGGCCGGTGATGGTTACCAAATTATTTACACTACCATTGTTAAAAGTTGTGGGTATAATCTGAAAGTTTGGATTGGTCAGCTCACAGAAAGAAAGAAGAAACTCCATGCTGGTCTGGCCGGTTTTGTAAAATAATTCAATATCAAAAAGTTTTCCTGACGGAAGATTGGTTCCGTTCATATTGGAATAAAGTACCCGAAGCTTCGTCTGTGGCCAATATATCATGTTGTACAACAAACCTGCAAATTGAGGACTGATATTTTTTAATGATATGAAGGAACAAGCAAGTGTGTCAAAAGAAATATCAAGCGACATCGCAGCCACATTTATCAGATTTTCAGCGTTTACGGGAACCAGAATGGTAGTACTGTCGCAATAGTAAACATCGGGGATGGTAAGGACTGCATTCTGCCCTAAAGTGCTGTAGCCCTGCAAAAACAAGAACAGAACCAGAATTGAAAATAATTTTTTCATGGCTGAACGTTGAGGATTTTTTAAAGCCAAAGATAAAACGATTCTTCCAAACCAACAGTTTTGATTTTAATTTTTGAAGCTGAATGAATTATTTCTCTGTAAAAACATTCTGTTCAAAATTTTCGGGTACAGTTTCAACCGGATCATGAATCTTCTGAACACGATAATTGAATGATGCACTGTCAGGATGTTATGACTTTTGTACTTCACGCTGTCTTACTGCTTCAAACACCACAATGGCAGTTGAAGTGGAAACATTGAGGGAATCAGCAGCACCATGCATCGGAATGATGATATTTGTATGTGAATGTTGCAGCCATACTGATGTCAGTCCTGTGGATTCAGTTCCCATCACAATTGCTGCGGGGCCCTTAAAATCGACAGTATGATAAGGGACTGAAGCTTTGAGTAAGGTACAGTAAATCGGAATTCGGCTTTCAGTAAGAAAATCAATAACCTCTGTTGTTTCTCCCAAAAGCACAGGAATGGTAAACAGGCACCCCAATGAAGATCGAATCACATTGGGATTGTAAAGATCGGTTTTGGTATTACTCACAATCACGGCATCAACGCCGGCAGCATCAGCAGTGCGTAATATTGCACCAATGTTGCCCGGCTTTTCAACTGACTCAAGCACGATGAGAAGCGGATTTTCCTTTAAGGTTAATTTTCTGAGAGAATGATCCTTAGGTTGGGCTACAACAATCAGCCCGCCCGAATTACCACGATAGGACAATTTTTCGAACAAACCTGCTCCGATGGTAAAACACAATTCAGCATTCCCTGCCAGTTTTTCAGCCTGCTTTTCAGGGATCATATCAGGGCAAAAATAGACTTCGGAAAAATGGTAACCGGCAGCATTTGCCTTTTCAATCTCTTTCAGCCCTTCGATGATGAAAACTTCCTGTTCCCTTCTCTCCCGGGGTTTATGGAGGAGCATCAGATTTTTTATCCTGGGATTCTTTAAGCTGGTTAAATGTTCTTTTATTCTAAGCATCAGCACGATTTTTCAGCTTCAAAAGTACTCTCTTTCTGAAAACACCACAGAAATCCAGATAAAATCATCCAAAACACAACTGCAGCGAATGATTATTTTTGGCAAAAATTATCATTGTCCGATGATCCAAATGTTATATCCCGAACACTGGACTGATTATGAGCTGCTTGATTGCGGAAATTTTGAGAAGCTTGAGCGTTTTGGTGCCTATGTGCTGATACGACCAGAGCCACAGGCCATCTGGGAGCCGGTATGGCCGGAAACACGCTGGAAGCATGAAGCACATGCACGCTTTGTCCGTAGTAAAAAGCAGCAGCACGAACAGAGAGAAAGTCTGAAAGGCGGCTGGACGATGCTAAAAAACATGCCTCAACGGTGGCAAATCACATACAAAAACAATGACTTTACTATCAAGTTAAAACTCTCACTGACTTCGTTTGGACATATTGGTGTATTTCCAGAGCAGGCCTGCAACTGGGATTTTATCTATACACACCTGAAGCAGATGCCCGGCTTGCACAAGTCAGTACTCAGTCTTTTTGCTTACACGGGTGCAGCTTCACTGGCAGCAAGAGCAGCAGGTGCAGATGTCGTTCATCTGGATTCGGTAAAACAAGTCGTTGCCTGGGCCGGTGAAAACATGGAGCAATCCGGATACGACAACATCCGATGGGTGGTTGAGGATGCACTGACGTTTGTTAAACGGGAAGTGAAAAGAGGAAAACGTTACGACGCTGTCATCATGGACCCGCCTGCTTATGGCAGAGGACCGTCCGGCGAAAAATGGACACTGCAAAACGGTCTTCCCGAAATTATGAAGACAACCGCCAGACTATTGAATCCCGATAATGGTATGTTTGTGCTCAATCTCTATTCCATGGGATTCTCTTCTCTCATCGGACTGAACCTGGCTAATCAGGCTTTTCCCGACAAAATAAAAGAAACAGGTGAATTTTATTTATGCGCTAAAAGCGGGGTAAAATTACCTTTAGGCACTTTCTTAAGATTTTAATATGAAAAAATTCAAGGCAAAAATTTCCGGAACGCTGCTGGAAGTCCTCAAAAATCAGTTTCCTGATAGTTCAGGCCAGAGTCTCCGTAACATGATAAAACACAGCGATGTAAAACGTAACGGCCAGCCGCTCAGACATTCCGGTGAATTCGTTGAAAAGGATGATGAAATCATAATGAATGACCGCCCTCATGTAGAAGAGTGGCATGCAGGTAAAAAGAAAATCAGCATCATGTTCGAAGATGACTGGCTGCTGGTTGCCCATAAACCGGCAGGTATGCTGACCAGCGGAGAGTCCACTTCCAAAACACCTACACTCGTGAAACTGCTTTCGGATATCTTGAGTAAAAAAACCGGTCAGCAACAAAGACTTGGGATTGTTCACCGTATCGACCGCGAAGTGGAAGGTCTCGTGATGTTTGCCAAATCAGAAAAAATTCTCGATGTCCTTAAAGCAAACTGGCAGGCAGTTGAAAAAAATTATCTGGCCATCACCGAAAAAAAGCCACCATCAAACCAGGGAGAAATTAGTTCATGGCTGAAAGACGGACTGAAACAAAAAATGTATTCGTACGACCATGAAATTCCTGATTCGAAATGGGCTGTTACCCACTTCAGATATGTTCAGCCGGTGGGTAAATATCATCTTATCGAAGTTTCACTGGATACCGGCCGAAAAAACCAGATCAGGGTGCATCTTTCTGAGCTGGGTTGCCCTATTGTAGGAGATTGGAAATATGGTGCCGACAAATCCGTAAAACGTCAGATCAGGCTGATTGCATGGCGGCTGGCATTCCCTCATCCGGTTACCGGTGAACGAATTGATATAGAAGCGGCTATTCCAAAACGTTTTTACTCGATTTCGGAAACAGAAGATGAGCAATACAAATAGTAAAAGGATGCCCGTTTGCAAAAATCTCTGATTTTCAATTAACTGAAAAACCTTCGGACAAATTTTTCTTTTCACCTCAGATCAGTCCTTTTTCAATCATCCTGACGATCACCTCAATGCTTTGGTCCTCGGCCAACGGATCGTAGTGCACTTTCAGGTTCAGACCAAAAATCCGGGCAAAAGACTGATAGAAAAATGCCCTGAAACCACCTCTCAGGTCTTTAACCAGATTGAAGGAGGTTTCTCCGGTCTGCCGGTCAATCAGCTTAATCAGAATTTTACCCTGCGTAAAAGTAAGCTTTTTGAGCTCATCGCCATAATCACGGTACAACTCTTCTTCCAGGTCTTTCATTATCCTTCGTCGTTCACGATCGTCCTTTGCTTCGAGTAGAATGTGTTCATATTCAATCAGCAAATCACCGGCTCTGCGGGCATAAGGATAAGCAATCCGGACATTTCGGACAAGTCGGTTGTAACGACGTTCTTCACCTTTATTCTTAAAGATTTTGTATCCAAAAACTTCAGCTTCGGCAAGTGTGATACAGGGCAGGGTATCACCACCGGTAACCGTCACCGGCACAACATAATATTGCTGTTCCTGCCCCGACAGGGTAAAGACTGATAATAAAAGTCCGGTAATGATGAAAACAATCTTTCGCATACTTTTTACAAGGCTACTAATTAACGTTTTATCGGAATATTTATTTAAACACAAAGATCATGCTCAGAAAACTCAGTTTTATCATTCACAGATAAAAATATTATCTTTGCAACATTCAAAATCCAATAGGGGTGCCCTATAAAATCGGGCTGAGATCATACCCATTGAACCTGCTCCGGATAATGCCGACGAAGGGACGAATGGCTCACTTGACCTTGTTTTTCCTCTATTGATTTTTAATTAAACAAATGTTGAACTTAAAAATCAATTGAACAATGAAAAGATTTGCTTACCTGGCATTGATGCTTGTCATGCCAACAATTGGCTTTTGCCGGTTTACACTTACCGGAAAAGTGGTTGATGGACAAACCAATGAGCCGCTCACAGGAGCTCATGTTATCCTTCATCCTACCTACTTCACAACGGTAACCGACTATCAGGGAGCTTTCGGCTTTAAGCACCTGAAAGAAGGAAAGTACATCATTACTGTTTCATTTTTGGGTTACGAAACTTATTCAAATGAATGGAACATCACCGAAAACACTGAAGTCATGATCAGCATGCAGCAAAAGGCACTGCT
>RZYY01000264.1 GCA_009930115.1 Sphingobacteriia bacterium
AAGTAATGTTATTTGTAATAATATTATAAAAAGATTAATTGAGAATATCTAATACAAAAATCCGCCCTATCGCCATTTACCTTCCTCAATTTCATCCCATTCCTGAAAATGATGAGTGGTGGTGGAAAGGATTTACAGAGTGGCGCAATGTTGTAAAAGCAAAACCCCGGTTTAAAGGACACTATCAACCTCATTTGCCTGCAGTTAAGGGATAATACGGCCTGCTAATTGAGACAAAATAAAATCACAATATGCATTCCATAAAAGTATTCATTAGCAGCGTTCAATCGGAGTTTGCCGCAGAAAGGCGACTACTTGCCGATTATTTGCGGAATGATGCCCTGTTCAGAAAATTTTGCGAGGTTTTCATTTTCGAAGATATTCCGGCACAAGACCGGCTCGCAAATGATTTGTATATTGACGAAGTTAGAAACTGCGATATTTACATTGGAATATTTGGAAAAGAATATGGTTACGAATTTGAAGATAATACATCCCCAACTGAGCGAGAATTTGATTCTGCCACGCTCAGTCAAAAATACCGCCTCATATTTTTACTGAACATCCCTGCAAAAGAAAGGCATCCAAAGATGAATGCCCTGATAAAGAAAGTGTCCGGCAATCTGATCTATGGTAAGTTTTCTTCTCCCGCTGAACTTCTCAGTGATGTTTATTCAAGCCTGGTTAACTACCTTGTTGAGAAAGATATCCTGCGTTTAGAACCCTTTGATAAAAGCAGGAACTATGAAGCTACTTTGGATGACATATCAATCGAAAAAATCAAATGGTTCGTAGAAAAAGCACGAGAAGAGCGGGCTTTCCCATTATCAGTCACATCATCCACAGAGAAGGTACTAACCCACCTGAATCTTTTAAGAGGGAAAGACTTATCCAATGCTGCCCTTCTCTTGTTTGGCAGGCAGCCTCAACGCTTTTTTATTTCTTCGGAAGTCAAATGTGCTCATTTTCACGGAACAAAAGTCGTAAAACCAATTCCCTTCTACCAGGTTTATAAAGGAAATTTGTTTGAACTGGTTGATCAGGCCGTTAATTTCGTCCTTTCAAAAATTGATTATGCAGTTGGCACACGTACAAAAGGGACACAGGTTCCAACTTCATATGAAATACCGCCTGAGGTAATTGAAGAAGCAATTGTTAATGCCGTTGCCCATCGCAATTACAGTAGTAACGGAAGTGTGCAGGTAATGCTTTTTGCCGACAGGTTAGAAATCAGGAACCCGGGACATTTACCGCCCGCCCTTACTCTTGAAACGCTGGTTAAGGATCACTCCTCATATCCTTTTAATCCACTGATTGCCGAATCGCTATACCTGGCAAAGTATATAGAGAAAATGGGTACAGGAATCCAGGATATACTTGAACACTGTGAAAAGGCAGGGTTACAACCGCCTGAATTCAAACTGGATGATGGATTTGTTGTAACTATCTGGCGAAAAAAGGGAATAGCCTTTAAAAACATAGGTGGTCAAATAGGTGGTCAAATAGGTGGTCAAATAGGTGGTCAAATATCGGAAACCCAGCAATTGATCATCTCATTGATCATCGAAAACAATAAAATCAGCAGGCGGGAAATAGCGGAAAAAATAAAAATCAATGAATCGGCAATTCAGAAACATATCAACAAACTGAAGCAACTAAGAATACTTGAAAGAATAGGCGAGACCAGAGGTTACTGGAAGATCAACGTCTGAACCTACTTGCATAGAACACCAGATATTGAGCAAAAAACAAAAACATGCACAACCCAAAAATCCGCCCTATCGCCATTTACCTTCCTCAATTTCATCCCATTCCTGAAAATGATGAGTGGTGGGGGAAGGGATTCACAGAATGGCGCAATGTTGTAAAAGCAAAACCACGATTTAATGGGCATTACCAGCCTCATTTACCTGCTGATCTGGGGTATTACGACCTGCGGCTTGAAGAAACGCGCATGGCTCAGGAAGCATTGGCAAAACAATATGGTATATATGGCTTTTGCTATTACCATTATTGGTTTAATGGCAAGCGACTGCTCAACGAACCCATTGACCGTAAGATGAAAGATCCAAAGGAGAATTTGCCATTTATGTTTTGCTGGGCCAACGAAAACTGGACGAGAGCCTGGGATGGTGGTGAGCAAGAAATTCTGATTGAACAAAAATACAGTCACGAAGATGATGTAAATCATATCCGCGCACTTATTCCTTATTTTAAAGATGAGCGTTATATCAAAGTGGATGGGAAGCCGGTGTTTATAATTTACAAGGATGCATTGTTCCCGGATATTCAACGTACGCTAAAAATATTTAGAGAAGAGGCCGGAAAGCACAGTTTGGAGTTGTATTTATGTCGCTTTGACAGAGACAGGCACACAAAAATTTCAAATCCTGAACAACTGGGCTTTGATGCTGCAATAGAGTTTCAACCACTTTCACCATCATGCAGAGCATTTTTAGAGGTCAAAAATGGTAGTACAAACAAATATCTGAAGATTAATAACTGAAGTTTCCCACATCTAAAACCTGCATGAATTAAAGGTTTTTATTTGTCATAATCAGTCTTAAATCACTCATAAGCATTGTTGCTGTTG
>RZYY01000265.1 GCA_009930115.1 Sphingobacteriia bacterium
GTTCTTTTTGGGGTTTAATGGCTTTGGCAATCATCCTGCCGGTTTTGCATTTTGGGCAAAGTAATGGGTCGCATCCGGTAATACTTCGCCATACATCTATTGCCGGTACGCCTTCGTATTGTGGCAGGTATGCTGTTTTTTCTATCAGGGTAAAACACAGATCAAGTTTTGTTTTTATGTTACAGATGGCCATAAAGCCGAAATAGCGGATTTTGTAGAACCCGCATGGAAGCACGTGTTGCAAAAAGCGACGGATAAATTCATCCGCATCAAGGGTGATGGTTTTGGATAATCCTGCGGTTTTGTAATCTTTAAAGCTGAAAGTTACTTTACCATCTTTGAAGTCAGCGATCCGGCTGTTGGAAATGGCCACGCGATGGGTGTAGTTACCCAGGTAGTTGATCAGGTTTTGAGGCCCGGCAAATGGCTTTTCGCAATAGACGACCCACTTTTTCTGGTAGCAAAGGTTTTTGATTTGCCGGAAACTGGAAGTATCATCCGGAAGTTTTATTTTACCCTGCTCAACACCCTGTTCCAACAATCGGCAAAGTATTCCTCTAAAGACAGCGCTAAGCGCTTTGACAGGCAAAAAGAACTTTTTTCCTGATCGTATCCATTCGGTCTGATCATCTGAAAGCCCGCCTGCCGGCACAATCATGTGAATGTGGGGATGGTAAACCAGCGTTTGTCCCGCACCCCGTTAGAAATTATTACCTTTGCCACATGGAACCTTACTACGTTTATGTGTTATCTTCATTGTTGGATGAATCTTGGTATATAGGGTACAGTCAAAATCTGGATAAAAGATTGACAGAACACAATTCAGGTAAGACTGTTACAACAAATAGAAAAAAACCATGGAGAATAATCTATTATGAGGTTTCATATAACAAAGAGGATGCAATATCAAGGGAGAAATACTTAAAATCAGGGATGGGTAGAAGATACTTAAAAAACCGGTTAAAAAATCAATTAGATTTCTAACGGGGCAGGGTGTGCAGAATAGCCACAGCGCCTGCCTGAGCGCCAAGAAAATTTTGATTTGCAGCACATTGCATCAACGCTTTACCGGCAGCTTTGAACAGCAGGCTGTAGGCTTTATCCTGGTTGAGGTAAAAGAGCCGATGCAGATGCGCCGGAATGGTAAACACCACATGAAAATGCTTCACTGGCGGCAGATTGGCAGCGAGTTTATCCACCCATTTTACTTTTCTGATGAACTGACATTTTGGACAATGACGGTTACGGCAAGAGTTATATGCCGGCCTGACATGACCGCAATTGTCGCACTGATCCACGTGACCTCCCAGGGCCGATGTCCGGCAACTGCTAATGGATTTGAATGCCTTAATTTGCTCGGGACACAGCGTATTGTTTTGTAAAAATTCCGTTGCACGACTTCTGAAAATATCAGCAAGTTCAATGCTTTGTCTTTGATTTTCCATGATCGTGCATATTACAGTTTCATCAAATCCAGGGGTGATTTTATGCCCGAAGGCTGAATGTTTACCAAATGAAGATAACCTGCAGTGGTTTTCAGTGAAGTATGTCCGAGGAATTGCTGAATAAGCCGTATGTTAACACCTTGCTCCAATAAATGGGTAGCAAAGCTGTGCCTGAGGGTATGGAACGAAATTCTCTTGTTAATGCCTGCTTTTGCAGCGCAATCTTTTACAATGTTGTTCAATGTTCCAACGGACAAATA
The DNA here is from genome assembly GCA_009930115.1 of Sphingobacteriia bacterium. Classification (GTDB taxonomy): domain Bacteria; phylum Bacteroidota; class Bacteroidia; order Bacteroidales; family 4484-276; genus RZYY01. The sequence continues at coordinate 1,706 of RZYY01000265.1, forward strand.
TTTACCTTTTTTGCCTTGCGCTTCAAAAAGAAAATGTACCGGCCTGTGCAATTTGTAATGCAACCGTAGCATTTCCAGTGTCTTGAAAGAAAGTATGGTGTAGCGGTCTTTTTTGCCCTTACCCTGCACCACATGCACCATCATACGCTTTGAATCAATGGCCGAAGGTAGTATCTGTTGTGCTTCTGAACGACGCAGTCCTGCTGAGTATGATAGCATCAGGATTGCCTTATGCTTGATATTTGTGGTCGCTTCGATGAGTTGCTGCACCTTCCCGGTTGAAAGCACCACAGGAAGTTTCTTAACTCTTCCGGGACGCTTGATGTTTATCCTCTCCCAACTTCTCCCTATGATATCCACCTGCAATAGCTTATAAGCACTGATGGTTTGGTTGATAGTAGAAATCGAAATTTCCTCATTGATGATGCGTTGATGCAGGTAACTTTTGAGCTGATCAGCAGTAATGCTGTCAATAGGCAGATGGAAATATTTTTCTATATTTGCCAGCAGTCTGCTGTAAGTGACGGTTGTTCTTTCGCTGTAGTTGCGAAATTGCATCTCCTGAACGAGACGCCCGATAAAATTTGAATTTTGCATGATGTTTAAATTTTAGAGTTTACACCCCAAAATTAACATCATTTTTCCGCCCCCGCAAGGGGGCGGTTTAGTTCAACGGCCTTTCTATATGCGCCGTGTGAGATTTCAAGGCACTTTCCTTTCAAGTTACAAAAACAGCTTGATTGGAAAAATATCTTTCAATTTCCCTGAATCCCTCGCATGGCGTATGGTCGGGTAACGCAGGCGGATTACTCCGCCTTTGTCCCCTAAGAACCGGACTTGAACCTTTCGACTCATCCGGCTCAGGCTCTCAGAAGGCGGATTA
>RZYY01000011.1 GCA_009930115.1 Sphingobacteriia bacterium
ACCCAGGGTGATGGTACTTTTGCCAATCCAAATGTTTTCCCCGCCATTTACACCCCGGGACCAATGGATATCGCAAACAGCGGTACAATAGTTACCCTAAATGTAATCCCTGCTATTCCGGCATGTGATACTGCAAAAAAAGATGTTGAATTGTTCATTCAAAAAAAGCCAATAATTGTTACCTTTGGTGAAAATACAGATGCTATTTGCGAAAATCAGAATTATTTACAATTAGCTGCAGAAATTCTGGAATACCAAAATTTTGCCTGGTCTACATCAGGTGATGGATATTTCAACCCATCATCCAGTCTGACAACAAAATATTTCCCGGGACCGAATGACACAACAAACGGAAGTTTTACATTAACTCTTTATGCATCACCAAAATTATTTTGCAGCACAGGTACAACCGCTTCAAAACAGGTGGAAATTATTCCTCTGCCTGTTGTTTTTGCCGGAGAAGATGCAACAATTGGTGCGGGAGAGGATTTTTATACCAGTTGTGCTTCTGCTGAAAATGTCTCAAGTATTAACTGGTCATCCGGCGGAGATGGATTCTTCCAAAATGCTGATACTTTGCATACATTTTACATGCCCGGGGCAGATGATATTGCCAGTGGAGAAGTAATGCTTTATTTATCAGTTGCGCCTATAGAACCATGCTCTTTGTTTGCTTCGGATACTCTTGCACTTGGAATAATTTTTCAGGGAGGGCAGAATGCAGTTGTTGATGCTGGTTGTGACCAGTCGGTTTGCTTCAATGATCTTGTTGAGCTAAACGGAGCACAAGCTTCTTATTACTTGTCACTTGAATGGGCAACCAGTGGAAATGGTTTCTTTGATGATCCTTTTAAACTCAAACCTGTTTATACATCCTCACTTGAGGATTTAACAGCGGGAACTGTAACGCTTTGCCTTACTGCTTTTGCTGATGAGGGATTCTCTGATTCAACAGATTGCATGAGAGTTTTTTTCTATCCTCAGGCAAGTGTTGAAATAGGAAATGATGCAACCATTTGTGTTTGTGATGTTTTTCAATTGAATGCAAGTATTACTGATAGCAATGGTTTTCAATGGACAACATCTGGGGATGGCAGTTTCGATAATCCTGGAATACTAAATCCGGTTTATGTTCCCGGTCCTGGTGATATTCAAAACAGTGGCGTGCAAATTTGTCTTGAAGTTACAGCCTATCCGGGATGCAATAATGTTTATGACTGTCTTGATCTTTTTATTCAACAGCTGCCTTTTGCCAATGCCGGTGAAGATTTCACCACATGCTGTGGAAATTCTTTTCAGTTGCTGGCTGAAGCTGACAATTATTCTTTAGTGGAATGGGAAACAAGCGGAAATGGAACATTCGATAATTATGATGTTTTACAGCCAGTTTATATGCCGGATTCTGCCGACTGGCTTGCAGGTTATGTTTTCCTGAAAATGAATGTAAAAGGTCTTTACGATTGTGGTTGGGCTGAAGATTCTGTAAAGGTATCTTTTCAGTTTTTACCTGTTGCTTCTGCCGGAGATGACCAGACAATTTGTGAAACTGACAGCCTTCATCTGGAAGGATTTGCTGAAAATTGCGGGGAAGTTCTTTGGTTATCAAACGGGGACGGTGTATTTACCCAGACAAATTCATTGATTACAACTTATATTCCTGGCGTTCAGGATAAAATAGCCGGCTTAGCGGAACTTTGTCTGAATGCTGATGGTTTGGCTGACTGTCAGGATGTTAGTGATTGTTTGGTGCTTCATATCGAAAAAATGCCTCAGGTTGATGTTGGTATGGATTTATCAATCTGCGGAATAACTCAGGTTTCACTGAATTGTGCTTCTGCTTCAGATTATAATACCCTGACTTGGTCGACCTTTGGTGATGGTACTTTTTCAGACATTGGAGTTTTAAATCCACTTTATACCCCGGGGTCGAATGATCTTGCCGCCGGAGTAGCCGAACTTTGTCTTACTGCATCAGGAAGCAATTTCTGTAATGAGGTTTTTGATTGCTTGCTGATTCATTTATTCCCTTCACCCTATGTTGAAGCCGGAGAAAATCTTACGATATGTTCTGACGATATTTATCAAATGTCAGGACAAACTCAAAACATCAATACTTTTTACTGGACGACCAGCGGTGATGGGTTTTTCAATGATTCAACTGTTTTAAATCCGGTTTATACTCCCGGGCTTACTGATATTGCAAATGGGAATGTGCAGATTTCACTAACAGGTACGGGATTAGGTGTGTGTCAGGATGTTAGTGATTCATTTATCCTTACTATTCAACATATACCTTATGTATTTGCAGGAGAGGATGTTACAGTAATTATCAATGAGAATTATTCTATCACTGGAGCTACAATTGATTTTGCCCAGGAGTTTTTTTGGCAAACCAATGGCACCGGAACATTCAGCGATTCATCAGTTTTAAACCCGGTTTATTATCCCAGCCCGACAGATTACGCCAGTGGTGAAGTTATTTTGTCATTAACCGCAATTCCCTTAAATCCATGTACTTTATCAGGTGTTGATGAATTCACTATGCATTTTATATCAGGCTGTTTGGATGCAATCGCTTATGCTGGTGAAGACCAGACAATATGCGCAAGCAGCTTAGCAAATGTGTCAGGAAACGCGGTCAACCAAACCGGAGTATTATGGGAAACAACAGGTGATGGGACTTTTAGTAATTCCTGTCAACCACAATCTGTTTATCAACATGGTCCGGAAGATTTGAATTCAGGCTCAGTAATTTTGAAATTTACAGCCTTTGCATTTGCGGGATGTGCTGACAGTACTGATTGTATGATTTTGAATTTTACTCCGGTACCTCTTGTAAATGCTGGAGAAAACCAAACAGTTTGTGAAACGAATTCAATCATTTCTCTTTCTGGAACAGCAGCCAATTACACCTTTCTGAAATGGGAAACTACAGGATTTGGTGTGATTAATAATCCATTTTCGCTGAATACAACCTATGAGCTAAGCCCGTTGGATATCCAGGCAGGCAATTTGGTTTTTACTTTAACAGCTCAAAATAATTTTTGTGAGCCTGAAACAGATCAGGTTGATATTTTAATAATCCACAAAGCTACGGTATTTGCAGGCAGCGATGCTTCCGTTTGTGAAGGAATCCCTTTTTCAATCTTGGATGCATCAGCAGAAAACTTTCAACAGCTGGAGTGGATAACTTTCGGGGACGGATTCTTTACCGAACCTGGACAGGTTGTAACGACCTATTATCCTGGAAATAGTGATATTCAAAATGGGGAAGTTCAGCTTTGCCTCAATGCTTCTGCCAGCCTGCCTTGCCCTGATGTGAGTGATTGTCTGACTCTGACCATTTTGCCAAATGCAGCAGTTTTTGCGGGTGAAGACCAAACCATTTGTGAAACTGAATATGCAATACTAAATGCAACTGCAGATTACTATAATGAATTAATCTGGAAAACTGACGGAGACGGAGTATTTGATCAGCCCGGTAATCTTAGCACAAACTATTTACCGGGTGTTCTAGATAAAATAAACGGTGTTGTTATAATTTCAGCAATCGCAACGTCATATTATGGATGCGCACCGGATACCTCAAGTCTCAAATTAATTATCGAAAAATCGCCGCTTGCTTATGGCGGACCTGATTTAACCGTATGTGAATCATCTGATGTGTACCTTAATGGTATGGTTCACCATTGTTCTTCATTGATCTGGAGTACTTTAGGGGATGGTATTTTTAGCGACTCTGCCATTATTGATCCGGTTTATTATCCCGGATCGGAAGATTTGTCGAACGGAGAGGTGTTTATTGAAATCACCGCTTTCCCTATGAGTGCTTGCCAATCGGTATCAGACCAGATTAAAGTTTCTTTCCGTCAGCTTGCTGAAGTGAATGCTGGTCAGGATACCACAATTTTCAAAACAGATACGTTAATCACCAATCAGGCCAGTGCTGAAAATTATTCTGCGCTGTTATGGTCTACCTCGGGAACTGGTGTGTTTAGCAATCCCGCATCCCTGCATTCAAAATATCTTCACAGTCTTGACGATATGGTAAATGGAAGTGTAGTACTCACGCTGACAGCATATCCAAATGACCCTTGCACGGTGACGGTTTCTGATGAACTCATTCTTACCATTCAATACAACTGTCTGGATGCCATTGCTAATGCCGGCAATGATCAGACAATCTGTTCCGGAGATGAACTGACGATTTCAGGTGCTTCATCATTTTTCAGTCAGTCAGTTTTGTGGAATTCTTCAGGTGATGGTGTTTTCAATTATCCGGACAGTTTAAATCCAATTTACAGTCCTGGCAGTGAGGATTTAATAAATGGTTCAGTAGAACTGTGCCTTACTGCATTTCCTTATGAAGACTGCGCTGCTGATGTGGATTGTATGTCACTTGAGATTGTTAAACCACCGTCAGTATTTGCCGGAGCAGACAATACCGTGCCACTTGAATCTTATACCTTTTCAGATGCCTGGGCTGAGAATTATAGCGATATTCAATGGGTTACGACAAATGGTATGGGTAGTTTTGAAAATGAAAAAGTTGTTCAGGCTACTTACTGTCCAAGTGGTAATGATGTCGGGATGGATTTTATTTATTTTCAGCTTGTTGCAGCTCCGGTCAATCCTTGTCAGTTAAGTGATGAAGATATTGTTGCCCTCAAATTTTATGATGGATGTCTTGATGCCTTAGCCGCCGCTGGTGAAGATATCACGGTTTGTTCAACCGGAGTAACAGCAATTTCTGGTGTTGTCGAAAATGATAGTGCAGTTTTGTGGCAAAGTTCAGGTGATGGATTCTTTGATAATGCTTCTGCGACTGAGACAATATATACTCCGGGTGATGAAGATCAGGTAGCCGGCGAAGTGCAGCTTTACCTGACAGCTTTTGCGTTTCTTGATTGTAACGATGATACCGATACTTTACAACTCACTTTGGTGTTACCCCCTGAAGTGAATGCGGGAGACAATATAACTATATGTGAGTCAAATAATAATGTTGTCATGTCATCTTTTGCAACCAGCTATGATTCTTTGCAGTGGATATCTCGAGGCGATGGATTCTTTAGTATTCCGGGTAGCATTTCATCTTATTACACCCCCGGTCCGGAAGACTATGAAAATGGAGGAACATGGCTGATTTTGCATGCATTTAATGATTTTTGTCCCCCCGTTAGCGATTCACTTTTACTGATAATTAATAAAAATCCGGTAATTGAAATTGAAGAAAACCCCCAAATTTGTGAAGGAGCAACTTACAACACACAAAACAATGTGGTGGTGAACTTTACCGGAGTGATGTGGTCAACTACAGGTGACGGTTATTTTGAAAATCCAGATCAGTTATCAACATTATATTTTCCCGGGGAAATCGATTCCTCCGAAGGAATAGCAACATTATGCCTCGAAGCTTTTTCACTGGATGGTTGCGAAAATGCTGACACATGTTTTTCGCTGGTCATTTTACCCAATGCCTCCGTTTTTGCAGGTAATAATATTTCGATTTGCGAAACTGATGATGCCTTACTTTCCGGTACTGCTGAAAATTTTGAAAGTGTGCTTTGGCAGACTGACGGGGATGGATATTTTGAATCATCAGGATTGCTTTCAACAGTTTATCTGCCAGGTAATCAGGATATTTTTGACGGACAGGTAAACATTACGCTAACAGCCTTTTCAAATAACGGATGTGGGAATGCAATGGACAGTCTGACAATTTTGATTGATCCGCTTCCTATCGTTACAGCTGGTGAAAACATAACTGTCTGCGCTGATGAACAGGTTAATCTGGCAGGTTTGGCCGTTAATGCATCATCTGTAAACTGGTCTTCAGCCGGTGATGGTTATTTTGCTGATGTTACTTCAACTGTTACTGATTATTTTCCTGGTGAGAATGACAAAGCTGTCGGTGTTGTTACATTGACCCTGCATGCTTCTTCTTCAGGTTTGTGTCCCGATGCCAGCGATGACCTTATTGTGATAATTCATCCTTTGCCCACTGTTTTTGCCGGAGATGATTATACCATTTGCCAGACAAGTAGCTTTACATTAAATGGTTATGCCACAAATTACAGTAGTTTTTTCTGGACATCAGATGGCGACGGGTTTTTCGATAATTCTTCCTGGTTAAACGCTACTTACACTCCGGGGAATCTTGATAAAACTATTGGTTCGGTAAACCTAACGTTACATGTAGCTGGTTATGCTCCATGTCCCGAAGTTGAAGATCAGTTAACGCTTTCATTAATGCCACCGCCGCTGGCTTTTCCTGGCAGTGATCTTACAATTTGCGAAGATGGAATTGTTGAGCTCACCGGAAATGCACAGAATTATTCAACTATTGAGTGGGAGACAACCGGCGATGGCGTTTTCGATAATTTTAACAGCCTTACAACCAGTTACGCTCCGGGTCCAAATGACATCTCGCAGGGTTTGGTGGAAATATGTCTTACTGCCACAGGATTCGAATTATGTGAATCTTCAACTGAGTGTCTTTTGTTAACTATTCGGCATAAACCGGTTATTGAACTGACGGATTCCCTGATGGTTTGTGAAACGGATAATGTTAATCTGTCAGCCGATGTGCAGAATTATTCCTCAGTTGTCTGGAATACTGAAGGTGATGGCCAGTTTATGGAAAATGATACGACTGAAACGGTTTACCAACCTGGCGAAATGGATCTGTTGAATGGTGAAGTAATGATTTATCTGACTGTTTTTGGCAATGAACCTTGTGGAGAAGAAACCGAATATGTGTTTGTGGAATTTGTGTCAACACCGCAAATTTTTGCAGGAAATGATGTCACCATCGGTAAAGACGATAGTTTTACTCCCGAAAATCCATCAGCTATTAACTGCAGTAGTATTTTATGGTCAACCAATGGTTCTGGTAGTTTCGATGATCCGACAAAATTGCTTACGGTTTATACCCCAAGTTTGGAAGATATTGTTGCCGGTATGGTATCGTTTACCCTCACCGGATTTTCCATTCTGCCATGTCAGGGATTGGTTTCCGATGAGGTTCAGGTAACGATTGTTTATGATTGTCTTGATGCTATCGCTGATGCAGGTGAAAATGGTTTTGTTTGCGCTGGGGAAACTTATCAGATTACCGGAGCAACAACATCGTTCAGCACGGGAGTATATTGGGAAACAGGTGGCGACGGTGCTTTTGATGATCCAACAATACTTGAAGCTTCTTATTATCCTGGTTCTAACGACTTGACCAAAGGTTGGGTTGCACTTTATCTGACTGCATTTGCAGCTGGTGATTGCAACAATGATACAGATAGTATGATTTTGCACATACAGCCACCACCGGTTGCATTTGCCGGCTATTCAAATACTGTTCCGGTCTATACCGAAGGAGGTTATTATATTTCATCTGCAAATGCTGAAAATTATACTTATATTCAATGGTACACACTCGAAGGAATGGGATTGTTTTACAACGAAAATACAGAAAATCCGGTTTATGTTCCCAGTGCGATGGATTTGGCTTTCGACTCAATCTCTCTTGTCATGACTTGCAGTCCGTTGAGTCCTTGCTTGTTCAGTTCGACTTCATATTCGTATGTTAAGTTTGTTGAAACCTGTCAGAATGCTGTGGTTTCGTTGGGAACAGAATTTTTTCCATTATGTCCGGGTGATACCAGTCTTCAGTTGCAGGCGACAGGAGATGCTTTTTCTAATATTGAATGGACTACTTCCGGAGATGGAAGTTTTACCGGACAAAACACATTTAGTCCGACATATTTTTTAGGACAGAGTGACAAGATTTCCGGTGAGTTTTGGATAAAAGTTTTTGTTGCCGGTTTTGATAGTTGTCAATCGGCTGCCGACAGCATGTTTGTCCAGTTACAGTTGCCACCTGAAGTTTTTGCCGGTTCCGACCTTACTGTTTGTGAAGGAGAACCTGTTTTGCTGGTTGAAGCAATTGCGGAGAACTACGTTGAATTGGAATGGGGCACTTTGGGGGATGGTTTTTTTGTTGAGCCTTATCAATTAAATAGCAGTTATGTTCCGGGGGTTAATGATTTATCAAACGGATCGGTTGAACTTTTTCTGACTGTGACTGGCATACCAGAGTGCTCACTTTCTGATTCAGATTCTCTTTTGGTTACCTTCAATCAGATGATTATCCTTCAGAACATCGAAGATATGGATGTTATGATTGGCGAAAACGCCATTTTCACCATTGAGGTAATAAATGCTGATACTTATCAATGGTTTGGTCCATCAGGATTACTGGAAGGAGAAATTTCTCCCACATTGATGTTAACAACAGTGAATGATGATGATAATGGTCAATATTACTGCAAAATAAGTAATTCATGTTCGACCATCTTAAGTAATGTTGCAATGCTGAGGGTTTGTTACGTGCAGGAGCTGTTCATTCCTGAAGGTTGGAGCGGGATATCATCATGGATTGATCCATTTGATGACAATATTGAATCAATATTTTCAGAGGTTATGGATGAGCTTGTTTTAATTAAGAATCTCAGCGGAGTGTATTGCCCTTTGCTCGAATTGAGTATTCTTGATACATGGGATTCGCAGGATGGTTACGAAGTTAAATTTACTGCACCTGTTGTTGTAAATGTCACCGGACAACCAGTAAGCAATAAAACCATTACCCTCAATAGCGGATGGAATTATCTTCCTGTTATTAGTGCCTGTGAGGTACCTCCTGTAATTTTTGAGACTTTTCCTGTGGAAATTATCAAGGAAATAGGTGGCTCGGGCATTTATTGGCCATCATTAGGTATTAACACCATTGAAAACCTTCAGCCCGGCAAAGCATATCTTATGCGTGCTGAAACGCAATTTGATTTTATATTCCCTGATTGCGACGGTTTAAAATATGAATATTCGGGGAATTATCCTCCCGCTTTACCACAAAATCCCTGGAATGAAATAAACATGACTTCGGCTACACATGTAATTGCTTTTAAAAAGTCAGTTCTCGAAGAAATGCAACCCGGTATGATAATAGGTGCTTTTAATACTAACGGATTATGCACCGGGTTGATTAAGGTTACAGATAAGGATGAAGTAATGGTGATTTTCGGTGATGATATGTTCACAAAAATTTCTGATGGAATGACTGAAGATGAAATTATAGAGTTTCGACAATTCAATCCAAATACAGGCCATTCAGCTGATCTGGAAGTTGAATATGACCAGAATTTTATTCATCACAGCGGAAAATTTATCCTGAATGGCTTGTCAGTTGTAACAAGTTTGAAAACTCAGTCATCACAGGTCGGTTTGAATAATGCCATTCCACTGCGCGTTTTTCCGAATCCGGCCGGAAGTGAAATTTTTATAGCAGGTGTTGAAAAAGGAAGCTTTGTTGAATTATATGGTTCTGGCGGGAATTTGATTCTTATTGATCAGTGTAATAACCTTGAGGAAATTGGTCAGTCCCGGAAAATTATCCTGCAGGGATTGCCTTCGGGATTGTATTATCTGAAGGTTATTTCTGAAAAGTACACGGTTGTAAGAAAATTTGTAAAATATTGATCCTCCGCCGTGAGTAATCACGGGTCATTTCATAATGATGTGCAACACTTTTTAGTAATACCTTACTAATCAATATTTTGATATCTTAGATTTGTAGGTGGTTTATTTTTAAAAGTTTTAGTTGACTTTTAGGAGGTTTTTTTATTCTGCTTACAATCAATACATTGGTATTTTTTTTATCAAAATTCCCGGAAATTACACCTTATTATATTGAAAATCTGCACATACAGTTTATCTTTGTATCCATCTTAGAATTCAGGCTGGCAGATAAAACCTTTCGCTGAATTTTTCGTTAAGGGTTAAAATTTAATTAAATGTTATGAATGCAACGACTTTGTTAAAACATTTTCTTTTTGTGGTTTTGTGCTCACTTTTTGTTTCCTTTTCAAGTGTTAATGCCCAGCAGGCCAAATATGTTTTTTTCTTTATCGGTGACGGTATGGGTATTAATCATGTGGCTGCAACAGAAGCATATCTTGCTTCTCAGCATAATCAGAATGGTTTCCAAAAGTTGATTTTTTCCGGTTTCCCATCCACAGGATTTGCTAACAATCATGCTGAAAACAGATTAATAACCGGATCAGCTGCAGCCGGAACTGCTTTGGCAACCGGTTTTAAAACTACCGTTAACACAATTTCGATGGATGGTACGCGGACGAAAGCACTTACTTCCATTGCTACTCAAGCCAAAGCAAATGGATTTAAAGTGGGGATAATTTCAAGCGTTAGCATCAATCATGCTACTCCTGCTGTCTTTTATGCCAATCAGCCTTTGCGGACAAATTATTATCCTATCAGTCTTGATCTCATGAAATCAAATTTCGATTTTTTTGGCGGCGGAGGCTTCAATCAACCTTTTGGAAAGAATAATGATCAACCTTCGGCTTACCTTCTTGCTGAAAAGGCCGGTTATACAATTACCTCTTCGATAGAAGCATTTAATAATTTAAAACCAGGTACTGAAAAAGTTATCGCTGTTGGACCAATCATCGATGCCGCCGCTGCAATTCGTTTCAGCATTGATCAGACAGATGAGGATATCCCGCTGAATGCTTTTGTTGATAAGGCAATTGAATTGCTTGATAATGAAAAAGGTTTTTTTATGATGGTGGAAGAAGGAAAAATTGACTGGGCAGCACATGCTAACGATGGTGCTACCGTCATACAAAATGTTATTTCTCTTTCAGAAGCTGTTCAGCAGGCACTTGATTTCTATAAAAAGTACCCGGACGAAACCTTGATCGTTGTGACAGCTGATCATGAAACCGGAGGTTTTTCGATTGGATGGGCTGGTAAACATTATGAGACTGACCTTAACCTGCTTGCATTGCAGAAAAAATCAAAACAAAGTTTTACAGCCATCCTTGACTCAGCTTTAAAAGTTCCTGAAAATAATAATTTCAAATTTGCGATGTCTCTGGTCAATCAGTATTTTGGACTTGGAGGCAATACGGGTTTAACTTTATCCGATTACGAAATTTCACTTTTTAAAGAAGCCTGGAACACAATGTCTGGGACTTCTGCTTTTACGGACGAAGAACAATATCTCCGTTATGGGGGCGATAATCCGATATCTTCTACCGCAACAAGAGTTTTAAATAACAAAGCCGGTCTTGGTTGGACAACCTGGTCGCATACCGCCATGCCCGTTCCCGTTTTTGCCAAAGGACAAGGGCAAGAATTGTTTAGTGGATACTACGACATTACCGATATTCCAAAAAAAATCAGGGTAGCAATGGGTTTGAGCGCCTCTGAATAAGGATAACTTTTAATCAATCAGTATTAACCAAAACTTATTAAGTATGACAACTAGAATTGAACGCGACACCATGGGCGAAGTAAAAGTTCCGAACGATCGCTACTGGGGTGCGCAAACGCAACGGTCAAAAGACAATTTTAAAATTGGCGAATCAGGCTCTATGCCCAAAGAGATTATCAAAGCCTTTGGAGTGCTGAAAAAAGCAGCAGCACTTGCCAACTATGATTTAGGTGTTCTGCCTGAAGAAAAATGTAACCTGATAGCTCAGGTGTGTGACGAAATAATCGACGGAAAGCTTGACGATCATTTCCCTCTCGTTATCTGGCAAACCGGTTCAGGTACTCAGTCCAACATGAACGTGAATGAGGTCGTTGCCAACAGGGCTCACGTTTTAAAAGGAGGGAAACTGGATGATGGTTCAAAAAAATTCATCCATCCGAATGATGATGTCAACAAGTCACAATCGTCCAATGATACTTTTCCGACGGCAATGAGTATTGCATCATACAAGTTGATTGCAGAAAATACTATTCCGGGAGTTCAGAAATTGCGTGATACCCTTGCAGCAAAGTCGGAAGAGTTTAAAAAAGTAGTAAAAACCGGGCGCACTCACCTGATGGATGCTACTCCGCTCACTTTGGGACAAGAGTTTTCAGGTTATGTTTCGCAACTTGATCATGGACTTAAATCATTAAAAGCAACACTGCCGCACCTGCTTGAGCTTGCGCTCGGAGGAACTGCTGTTGGCACAGGCCTGAATGCTCCCAAAGGTTATGATGTACTGGTTGCCAAAAAGATTGCTGAGCTTACCGGTTATCCTTTTGTAACGGCCGAAAACAAATTCGAGTCTCTATCTGCTCATGATGCCATGGTTGAAAGCTCAGGAGCTTTAAAGACACTTGCAGTAAGCTTAATGCACATTGCAAATAATCTTCGTTTGCTGGCATCCGGCCCAAGATGCGGAATTGGTGAAATTGTTTTTCCGGAAAACGAACCAGGCTCGTCCATTATGCCCGGGAAAGTTAATCCTACCCAGAGTGAAGCATTGACAATGGTTTGCGCACAGGTAATCGGGAACGATGTCTCTATTTCAATTGGAGGTACGCACGGACATTTTCAATTGAATGTGTTCAAACCGGTGATGGTTTTCAATTTACTTCAGTCTGCACGTTTGCTCGGCGATGCATGTGTTTCGTTCAATAATAACTGTGCAGTGGGTATTGTGCCTCAGTCAGCCAATCTCAGGAAGAATCTTGAAAACTCTTTGATGCTCGTCACTGCACTTAATCGTCATATTGGTTACGACAATGCAGCAAAAATTGCCAAAAAAGCACACCACGAAAACAAAACTCTTCGTGAAGCTGCTTTGGAGCTTGGACTGGTAACAGAAGAACAATTCAATGAATGGGTTGATCCTTCAAAAATGCTGGGTCAGTTTTAGCCTGAAATATTTTCAATGTTAAAAGGCTGTTTTAAAAGTCTTCAGTTTCTGTTTTTCAAACTTTCACTGGTGACAAAGGCTTTTAAGACAGCCTTCTTTTGTAAAAAGATTTTATCAATCCCAAAGTACCGGAAAAATAGATTTTGAAGACGGGTTATACGCTGATTTGAACTAAAATATTTTCGGATACTTTAACGGGTTGATATCATGCATCAAATTATAAATTGTATCAAAAACATCTTCAGCATTAGGATTGGAAAAGTAATCACCATCAGTACTGTATGCAGGGCGATGTTCCTGTGCCGTAATCGTTCTGGGCTCTGCGTCAAGATAATAGAATCCTTTTTGTTCTTCGAGAACTTTTTGCATCATAAAAGCAGTTGCTCCACCCGGAACATCTTCATCGAAGAATACAATTTTGTTGGTTTTTTTCAGCGATTCCATAATACTATGATTGATATCGAACGGTAAAAGGGATTGTACATCAATAAGTTCCACATCAATACCAAAATCCTGAAGTTGTTCTGATGCTTCCTGGGCAATTCGCACACACGATCCATAGGTAACCAGTGTAATGTCGTTTCCCTTTTTAAGTATTTCGGGTACACCGATTGGAATTCGGTATTTACCTGTATTTGACGGAGCTTTCTCGCGCAAACGATAACCGTTTAAGGGTTCAATAATTAGTGCAGGATCATCGGAAGCCAGTATCGTGTTGTAAAAACCTGCAGCCTGGGTCATATTTCGTGGAACAAGGACATGAACTCCCCGAATGGAGTTTATGACCATGCTGAGTGGTGAACCCGAATGCCAGATTCCTTCGAGCCGATGACCACGGGTGCTGACGATAAGCGGAGCTTTTTGCCCTCCTTTTGTGCGATAGGTTAAAGTTGCCAGATCATCACTCATTACCTGCAATGCGTAAAGCAGATAGTCAAAATACTGGATTTCGGCTATTGGTCGCAGCCCGCGCATGGCCAATCCAAGCCCCTGCCCGATTATCGTGGCTTCGCGAATTCCTGTGTCAAAAATTCTAATTTCACCATATTTTTCCTGTAAGCCTTCGTAGGTTTGATTTACTCCGCCTATTTTGCCTACATCTTCCCCAAAGGCAATTACCCGTGGATTGTTTTCAAAAATATAATTAAAATTATCTCGTAAAATTTCCCTGCCGGGAACAGACTTCGCATCTTCGTCATATTCAGGAGGGATTACTTCCACGTTGAAAGCCGAAAATTTATCGCGGCGGATAAGATTGGAGCTGAAGCGTTCCCGGTTATCGCTCAGAGCTGCGTCAAACCATTTGGTTACATTCGTTTTTAGCGAGTTTTCGGGATTGCTGCATGAATTGCAGATTAGTCGCAGGGTTCGTTTCGCATGCGACATGGTGTCTTTCCTGATCGGCTCAGCAATTTTTGCAAGGTCTTCTTTCAAAGCTTGTATTCTGCTGGTTTTCGAGCAGTTACAGGTGCTGATATCAGTAATTTTCAAGAAATCATCCCGCATTTGTTTCAATGGGTTCATAAAATTATCCCAGGCATTCTTACGAGCCTCTCTGGCATTCACCGCAGCAATGTTTTCTATGGATAGGACTTCTTCCTTGGTAGCAATTCCTTCATCCAAAATCCATTTACGCATTTTTTGAATCCCGTCGAATTCTTTTTCCCACTCGAGGCGTTCCGGGGATTTGTACCTTTCGTGAGAACCTGAGGTGGAGTGTCCCTGAGGCTGTGTGAGCTCGGTGATATGGAAGATAATCGGGATATGCTTTTCCCGGCATATTTTTATTCCTTCTTCATACACGCGGCATAGTTCAGGATAGTTCCACCCTTTTGCCTTAAAAATCAGGAATCCGGGTTTGTCTTTCGTTTGTTTAAATCCGTCCAAAGCCTCCGAAATGCTTCCTTTGATGGTTTGATGTTCTTTTGGGACTGAAATTCCAAATCCATCATCCCAGATTGAAATGGCCATTGGAACCTGCAAAACACCTGCAGCGTTCATGGTTTCCCAGAAAATACCTTCAGAAGTACTTGAGTCTCCAATGGTTCCGAAAGCTACTTCGTTGCCATCGATGGAAAACTGATTGAATGATTTTAGATCAGGGTTATTCCGATAAAACTTAGATGCATAGGCCAAACCCAGCAATCGTGGCATTTGACCAGCAGTGGGAGAGATATCGGCAGAAGAATTTTTCATTTTTGTCTGGTTCATCCATTCCCCATTTTCCTCAATAAAACGCGTGGCAAAATGATTGTTCATCAAACGTCCGACTGTCCCCGGATTGATCTGTTGATCTGTATCACCGTATAGCTGAGCAAAAAACTCTTCAAGGGTTAAAATACCAGCAGCCAGCATAAAGGTTTGATCACGATAATAGCCCGAACGCCAGTCACCTTCTCTGAAAACTTTGGCCATTGCCAGCTGGGGCAACTCTTTACCATCGCCAAAAATTCCGAATTTTGCTTTACCTGTCAAAACTTCACGACGGCCCAGCAGACTAATTTCTCTGCTTTCACAGGCTGTCTGAAAATCTTTCAAAACCTCTACTTTGTTGTATTTTGATTCTTTTCCTGTTTGTTTTTTACTTCCTGTTTTAGGCATAAGCGAGTCAAATTGATTGAATATTTATTTGCAAATGTAAACAAACGACTCCGCTGACAGTTGAAAGCTTTATTACAAATTGTATCCTTGATTCTGTTAATCATTTTTCTTACAGACATTTAAGACAATGGTACCCACTGTTAAATATTATTAATCAGTAGCAATTTTCAAACTTAGGATTCATTAAGATAAAATAATGTATGTATGTTTGAAGGATGAAGAAGTTAATCAGTGTATTATTCGGAATAAATTAAAGAGTTGAATTGTCAAAATGTACAAAAACCGGTAAATAAGTGTTGGATTATTCAGCAAAAGATGATTTAGCTTTGATTGAAATGGCAAAAGATAATAATGACGCGGCTTTTGCCGAATTGGTTCATCGTTATGAAAATGCGGTGAGTAAAACAGTGATTGGAATGCTTGGTAATGGTGATGATGCGAAAGATACAGCTCAGCAGGTTTTTATCAGGTTTTTCAGGGCGCTTAAAGATTTCAGGGGAGAAGCAGCTTTGGGTACATATCTTACACGGATAGCCATTAATCTGTCGCTAAATGAGTTGAAACGCCGCAAAAGATTGTCCGGATTGTTTTTTCGGCCATCCGAAAGTTATCCAGACCCTGTTATCAGAGATAGTGACAACTATGAGAATGAACTGGAAGCGGAGGAACTTGTTCATAAAGCCTTGCAAAGCATCGAATCAAAATTTCGTAGTGTTGTTGTCCTTCGGATGCTTCAGGGTTATTCAACCAGGGAAACTGCTGAACTGCTTGGTTTACCGGTTGGTACTGTCTTGTCGCGGTTGTCCCGCGCACAGGAAAAACTAAAAGAATTATTAAAACCTTTATTGGATTGATTATGGACATAAAATTAAAACAATTGCTTACAGCTTCTTTCGATAGGGAACTTAGCCCTGCTGAAAAAGCTGAATTGGAACCTGCCCTGGCAACATCAACCGAACTGAAGGATGAAAAAATGCGATTGATGAAACTTCG
The DNA here is from genome assembly GCA_009930115.1 of Sphingobacteriia bacterium. Classification (GTDB taxonomy): domain Bacteria; phylum Bacteroidota; class Bacteroidia; order Bacteroidales; family 4484-276; genus RZYY01. The sequence continues at coordinate 16,326 of RZYY01000011.1, forward strand.
CAGAGCAATTCAGGAACAACCCTATAAATTTCGGGAATCGATTGTTGGAGAAGTAATGAAACTGATAACCAAAGAAAAGGAACAGTATTTGTCGGGGAGTCTCGTTTATGCATTTAACCGCATTGCCCTGCCTTTGCTTGCTGCAGCTTCCATTCTTTTGCTGTTTTGGCTTTTTAGTGAGGGCGGAATCTCTGCTGATTCTATTCTTGGGACTAAAGACCTTGAGCCACAGTATCTTTCTGAATTTTTATTATTCAATTATTGATAAAACCATCATGAAAACAAAATCAGTATTGCTCATCATAGCTACATTAGTCATAGGGTTTATTATTGGATTTTTAACCAATGGACAAATAACAAGAAACCGAATTGATAAATTCGTTAAAACCGGAACGCATGAAGGTTTTAAAGGAATGTATTTTCGTATTCTTCAGCCTGATCCTGAGCAAATAGACCAGATTGAACCAATCCTGGATAAATATGGTGCATTGATTCATGACAAAGTGAATACAATGCAAAAGTCAATGAAAGAATTACATCAGCAGATGGTTATGGAAATTAATCCATATCTCAGCGATGAACAACGTGAACGATTGACTGAATCAATTAAGCGCTTTGAACGCGACGAACGTATGCGCCGCAACAGAAGACCAATGCCCATGCATAATAAAAGTAAAAGACCTCCATTCGGGCATCCGGAAGAGCCTATGGAATAACTACAGTGGTTGTATTGTCAAATGAATTGTTAAATTAAAATCAACTTATCATGAAAAGAAAATTGTTTGTTTCCGCTATTATTGCTTTGTTCTCTATTACATTACTGAATGCTCAGAAAGGCGCCCCAGTGCGCGACTGTTGGAATTTTCAACCAGCCTACAGAGCCGAAGCTGCTCAGCAAATACTTCCGCTGATTAAAACTCAACGTATCCAGTTGGATAAGGTTATAAGTCAGGAAGATAAAGAGAAAATCGAAAGTCTGAGAAACGAAATTGAGTCGCTGCACCAGTCAAGGTTAGATGAAGCGAAAGAACTCAGGGATAAAAAAGATCGTCCAACGCTTGAGCAACGTCAGCAAATGCGTGCCATGCGAACCCAAATGAATGAGCTGATGGACGAAGTTTCCTCTATTGCCGATAATTATGATGCTGCTATCATTGCACTGCTTGATGAAATACTTCCTGAAATTGAAAGAATTCAGACTGAGTTTTGTCCAAATAGTCGTGGTGTTGACCGGCCAAATCATCGTTTTCGCAATTCTGGTGAAACCCGGCAAAAACCACAGCAAAAGGGATTCAGGGTTGCTCCAGAAGGCAAACCTCACTTTTACAGAATGTTGACACCTGAGGGCTTTTTACTTTTCGATCCTGCTGAAACTAAATTGATGGAGGACGAATTTGGCCAAGCAACTGATTTACCTGTAAATATCTTTCCTAATCCGGCAGGGGAGTCTACCCGGGTTACCGTTGAACTTTCCCAAAATGTTCCGGTGACAATAACACTTCTTGATAAAGATGGAATTGAACTGTCCGAAATATCCGAAGACAATGCTGATGCCGGGAGTTTCTCAGTAGAAATACCGCTGATGGGTTTAGATAAAGGACTGTATGTTTTGAAGATTAAAGCCGGAGAAAAAACAGTCGTTCGCCGTCTTATTGTTGGTAAATGAAGCTTTTAGCGCTTACCTGTTAATCATAACTGCTGAACCCTGCATGATGCCTCTTGCAGGGTTTTTTTATTAAAACCGAAGGATTGAGAGAGGACTGAAAATCGAAGTAAAAGTTGGTGAAAGTAATTCGTATTTAAAAAAAGAGGCTCACTCAAAAGCCTTCTTTATCTATAAAATGTTGAAAATCTAAAACTGAAAATTATTGAGACAGCTACTTACTGAGTAGCGAGGGAGGGATTCGAACCCTCGACCTCAGCATTATGAGTGCTGCGCTCTAACCACCTGAGCTACCTCGCCATGCGAACTTCTTAAAGAACTTGTTGCTGTCTCTGTTCACAATATTTGGGCTGCAAAAATAGAAAACTATTCTAAAGTATAGTTGAAAAATAACTTTTCATTGTAAAATTCTCTGAAAAATGAATTCATTGTCCTTTCATTTTTTCGATGATCAGTTTTGACTGCACCTGAAAATTACCTTTCATAGTTTTTAAGTAATTCCCTATCAACCAGATAATAAAAATTTTGAATTATTAACAAAATAAAAATATAAGTTAGTTAATATTAACTAACTTTGCAGCGCAAATCAAAACCTTTCAGATTGGATAGAAAGAATAACTGATTTAGTAAATACAATGAATTAATTGATCATTTAGAATATATAACAGTGAAAAATATGAATTTGACAGTTGAAGAAAGAAATCCAGGGAAATGTTTCAGATTGTTTCGGAAATTTCTTTTTTTTCTTTTTTTCGTTCCAATCTCCGGGTTTACTCAGCCTGTGCATGTCGGTATTGTCAAAGATGCTTCCGGTAAAGAGTTTGATAGGCTTTCAAATGAACTAAAAAGCGAGATTACAGCTTTGACACAAGCTAAGGAAGGCGCTGTTTTCAAAGAACTGAATGCAAACTGGCAGTCTGAAACATTGAAGGAAAACCTGATGACTTTTTTGAATGATCCGGAAGTGGACATTATTGTAGCGTTGGGGTTTCTTTCCTCAGAAACAGCGGCTCATTTGACCGGATATCCAAAGCCGGTGATTACGGCAACCATTTTAGATCCGGAGCTTCAAAACCTTCCGCTTCAACCCGATAAAACCTCAGGCATTCATAATTTTGCATGGATTGGATCACACATACAATTGAAAAATGATATGCACTCTTTTACCCGGATATTCGAATCCGGTAACCTTGCAGTTATCCTTCCACGGGAGTTCTATTCAGAATTCCTGATTTTGAACAATTACCTGAAAGCTGATGAAAATACGTTCGATATTTCTTTTCTTCCGGTAGGAATTAATGAAAATCCCGTGGACAAATTACCTGCCGGTACCGATGCAGCAATGGTTTTCCCGCTGATTCATCACAATGATTCCATAACCACAGCGATTTTTTCCGGCCTGAACGAGAAAGGCATACCTTCACTTTCGGTGAATGGAGCAGCCTACCTTGAAAAGGGAGCCACCATTACATTTACGCCTCAGTTCACTTTTCAGCAGATCGCAAGGCAGGTGGCTGTCCTGGTTTTAAAAACAATCGAAGGAAAGGATTTGGGCAGCATTTCCTCAATGGTTGTGGAGTCGGAGAGAACTCCCGTTTTAAATATGAAAAGTTTACGGTTAACGGGCCGATTTCCTAAATGGTCTGACCTGCCAAATACTGTTTTGCTAAATGTGACTAAAATGCCCGGTGAGGAAGTGACTTTGCAACAGGCCATTGCATTGGCGCTGGAAAACAACATTCAAAGAAAAATTAGCGGCCAGAATTTGCTGATGGCAGAAAAAGATATTCGCATTGCCAAAGCAAATGTTTTACCGCAAGTGGAAGTTTCAGGGATGGGCGTTCAACTGAGTGAAAATCTGGTGGAATCTTCAATGGGGCAGAAAGGCGAATATACCATTACCGGCTCTGTGTCGCTAAAGCAGGTGATTTATAGCGAAGCAGCCTATGCAAACATTGCATTGAAAAAGCTGATGGCTGAAAGCACAAAACAGGGAAATAGACAAACAACGCTTGACATTGTGCTAGATGTTTCGCAGGCATACATTTCATTGCTGTTTGCAAAAAACAACCTTCAGATAAAAAATGAAAACGTGAGTGCTACCCTGAAAAATCTGGAACTGGCCAAAGCCAAAGAAAAAAGCGGTGAGGGCAGTGTATCGGATGTCAACCGCTGGATAAGTGAGCTGAACCTCGGAAAAATAGATTTAAACGATGCAGAAGCAGGATACAAAGCAGCCATGTACCGGTTAAACGAACTGCTGAACCAGCCCGTTGGCAATACAATTCCCACTCCCGATTCGGTTGATATTGGCGAAACCATAATTCACAATCAACAAATCATGAATTCATGTTTCAACAATCCGAAACTGACCGAAAAATATGCTGGCTTTTTGATAAACGAAATGCGGACTCATTCGCCGGAGCTTCAACAATTAGCTACCGCTGAAGAAATGATTGACCGGCAAAAGTCTATGAAAATCAGACAGATGTATTTACCAGAAGTGGCACTTATCGGAAATGCCGATCAGGCATTTGTCCGTGAAGGAGTCATCCGGAATCCGCAACTGCCCGTTCCACCGCCACCCGATGACATCACCTGGAATCTTGGTATGCATATAAGCATCCCCATTTATGGAGGTGGCCGGAAAAGAAACGAAATCCAGCGGACAACCATTGAGAAAGATAAAATTGCATGGCAAAAAGATGACCTGCTCAATAAACTTGAATCGGGAATTCGTTCCAACGTTCAATTTCTTCAGGCTTCCTATCGCGAAATGGAACTTTCGGAAAACGCAGCCCGCGCTGCCGAGAAGAATTTTTACACAATACAGGATGCTTATGCACAGGGAATGGCTAACGTGGCGCAACTTACCGATGCCCAAAGCGTGATGATACGAACCCGGCAAATGGCAAATGGTTCCCGCTATCAATATATTCTGGATTGCATCAAAACCGAACGATTGCAGGGAAAATTTTTCTTTTTGGAAGATGAATCCGAAAAAGCACAATATACCATCCGATTATTAAAATATTTAACTGAAGAATAAAGAATGACTATGAAAACTAAAATGCAAATTCTTGTTTTAGGTGCTCTGATGCTGGCCGGTTGCGAAGGCAAAGAAGAAAAGGAAGAAATCATTCGTCCCGTTTTTTACCAGGAAGCAGGCAAAAGCATTACGCAAAACACGCGCTCATTTTCAGGAGTAACTCAATCTTCAACTGAGGCAAAACTAAGTTTCAAAGTGAATGGTTTAATAGAAAATGTAGCTGTTGGCATGGGAGATACGGTAAAAAATGGAACTGTGATTGCCCGCCTTGACGATTCCGACTACCGTATTAATTACAACAAGGCAGAAGCCTCCCTGAAAAATGCAGAAGCCCAGTTGGCCGCAGCCAAATCAGCCTTTTTACGGGTTGAAAACCTGTATGTGAACAATAATGTTTCCCTGAGCGAATACGAAAAAGCAAAAACGCAGTTTGAATCGGCCGAAACCATGATGAAAACTGCCCGTTCGCAACTCAATGCTGCACAAAATCAACTGAATTATACTATTCTGAGAGCTCCTTTCGATGGCGTGATTTCCTCAGTTATAGCTCAGGAAAACGAAATGACTGGTGCCGGACATCCCGTTTTGGTTTTTGCCGGAATAAATAAACTGGAAGTAAAAACTGCTGTGCCGGAGAACATCATATCGCAGATCAATCCCGGACAGGATGCAACAGTGCGATTCAGTGCTTTTCCCGAAAAAATTTTCACGGGAATTATTATCGAAATGAGTCCCGGCCTCCCAAATGCTTCCGCTTATCCGGTTATTGTTCAATTAGCTGAATCTTCTTCCCGGCTTTTTCCTGGGATGACCGGTACGGTAGAACTACCTCTGAAAGGGGACAGCCTTTTTTTAAACAGGATTGTGATTGCTACTGATGCCGTTGGTCACGATCAGTCGGGCGATTATGTTTTTGTTGCGGTTAAAAGCAATGAAAGTGACCTGTATGTTGCTGAAAAAAGAAACATTATGCTGGGTGAACTGCAAGCTGACGGATACGAAATTGTGAGTGGTTTGGACAAAAATGAATTGGTGATAACTGCCGGTTTAAGTTTTTTATACGATGGCCGAAAGGTTAAACTGCTGGGAAAATAAAATTATTATCAGATGAATCTTACAAAATTAACGCTTAATAATAGCAGGATTACCATCATAGGTATCCTGGTGGTTGCTATTATTGGTATCGGTAATTATTTTAAGCTGGAACGCGACAGTATGCCGCCCTATACAATCCGTATTGCTTCGGTAGTTACGCAGTTCCCCGGCGCCGATCCCAACAAGGTGGAAACTCTGGTTACGGAACCGCTGGAAGAGGTGATTCGCGAAATGGCAGCGGTAAAAACCATTACCAGCGAATCCCGGCCAGGATTGTCGGTAATCACGGTGGAGTTGATAACTGATGTGGGTGGGAAAGAGTTGCAGTCGGTGTGGACTACCCTCAGAAACAAAGTGGAAGATTTGAAGCCCACCCTGCCCCAGGGAGTTTTTGGTCCGGTGGTGAAAGATGAAGATATCGGAACCGTATTTGGAATAATTTTAGGTGTAACAGGCGACGGCGTTCCATACAATAAACTGGAAGATTATGCTAAAGAGGTACGCGATGATTTGCTGCTCCTTCCTGATGCCGATAAAATCAAGTATGGTGGCGTGCAGCAGGAGCGTATTTTTATTGAATTTGACGACAACCAGCTCTCACATTATGGTCTGGACATAATAAAATTGCGCAACATTATATCGGCTACAAACATCCTGCTTCCGGGAGGTGAAATTAACATGGGGCGCAAACGAATTGCGCTCGAACCTTCAGGAAGTTTTGAGGATTTGGCCGACCTGAAAAAAATTCTGATTCCAACTTCTTCAGGGGCTTCACTATATCTCGAAGATATTACTACCCAAATTTACCGCGATTATGTAGCACCACGCGAAAAGCTTGTAAAAGTCAACGGCAAACCGGCTATTGCGCTTTTTATTTCCCTGAAAGACGGCGCCAACATTGTCCGGCTGGGTGAAGATGTTGATAAAGCACTGCCGGAGATTAACAGTAATCTGCCGTTGGGTGTTGAAGTAGTACGCTCTGCGTCGCAGGACCAGGTGGTGGACGGACAGGTCAACGACTTTCTGGTGAACCTGGTGCAAAGTATCCTGATAGTGTTGTCAGTAATGCTGCTTTTCCTGGGCTTCCGTACCGGTTCGCTGGTGGCTACCCTTATCCCAATGGTAATTCTAACCTCATTCTTTTTCCTGGGACTACTTAATATTGGTTTTAACAAGGTTTCGCTGGCGGCACTGATTATTTCGCTGGGACTGCTGGTAGATAACGGAATTGTAATTTCCGAATCCATTTTGGTGAATATGAAAAGAGGGCTAAGTGCATTTGAGGCCAGTGTATATTCAGGTAAGGTATTGATTATTCCGCTGCTTATTTCGTCACTAACCACTTCGGCGGCCTTTTTACCGTTTGCCCTGGCCCGCACGCCCATGGGAGAAATTTCTTCACAACTATTCTGGGTGGTCAGTTCAACCCTCTTGGCATCCTGGTTTCTGGCGTTTACATTTATTCCACTGCTGGCGGTGTTGATTGTAAAAGTGAAAACCCGTGATAAAGAGAAGAAAGTAACATTTATAGACCGGAATATGGAGAAGCTGAATTATTGGTACAACAAGCTGCTTTTTCGGGTTTTGAAAAAGCCATCCCTGTTCCTTATATTTATTGCAGGTTTGTTTGTTATTTCAATATCCCTGTTGCAGTTTCTGCCTTTCAAACTGGTTCCCGACAGCGACCGGAACCTGGTTACCGTGGATATAAAATTTCCGTCGGGTACGCAAATGGAATATACCGAGCAGGCAGTGAATGATATTGGTAATTACATTTTAGAAAACCTGATTGTTAATCCCGAAACCGAAAAAGATAAACCAGGCGTGCTTGATTTTTCATCGTTTATTGGTGAAGGTCCTGAGCCCTATGACCTGGGGTATTTTAAAAATGAAGCCAACTCCAGCTATGCGCATATGTTGCTGAATACTACCGGTGACAGGGATAATGATTTTATTATCGCAAAGGTGGACAGTTTCTGTTTCAATCATATTCCGGATGCCGACATTCGTGTAAACCGGCTAACCGGCGCCGGCGCTTCGGGAACACCTGTGGAAATCAGAATTTCGGGCAGTGACCCTGAAAAGCTGGCCATTATTTCAGAAAAAGTGAAAGAGAAGTTGGTGACTATTGATGGTGCTAAAAATATTACCGACGACTGGGGGACGAAAATCAAAAAGCTGGTGGTAAATATCAATCCCGACAAAGCCCAGCGCGCTGGGCTTACCAACATGGAAATTGCTATGGCTTTGAATACAGGATTATCGGGGATGAGAATTGGCGACTTTTTTGATACCGGTGAGCAGATTCCCATTTTTCTGAAAAATGAAAACAGCGATGAACACGACATCGAAACGGTGCAGGCATTCAATATTTATTCATCGGCCAGAAACCAAAATGTGCCGCTTTCTCAGGTTGCCGATGTAAGAGCGGACTGGCAGTTTGGCAAGGTGATTCGTAAGAATTTTAAACGAACGATGACTGTGGGAGCCTATCTTGAACCTGGATATACTGCTTCCGATATCTTTGATGCAATTGATCCTTGGCTGAGTGAAGAGAAAAATGACTGGGATTTTGGTTACGATTATGAATTGGGAGGCGAAGATGAAGACAAGGCCGAAAATCTGGGAGCAATTTTTGCCAACCTTCCACTGGCATTTTTTATCATCGTTTTGCTGCTGGTGCTTCAGTTTAATTCAATTCGCAAGGCAACCATCATTGTACTTACCATTCCGCTGGGAATGATTGGTGTGGTGGCGGGTTGGTTTATAGGTGGATCGTTTGTGAGTTTCTTCGGTGTATTGGGTATGATTGCCCTGGCAGGAATTGTGGTGAACAACGCTATTATTCTTATCGACCAAATTGATGTTGAAATAAATGAAAATCCTGCTATGGACCGGCGTGATGCTATTTTGAAAGCTGCCAACAACCGGTTCAGACCGGTGATTCTCACCACACTGACTACCTCCATGGGAATGCTGCCACTGTGGTTTTCGGGCGATTTACTATGGGAGCCACTTGCCCTGGCAATTATTTTTGGGTTGTTTTTTGCTACCCTGATCACGCTGCTGTTTGTGCCGGTGCTGTACCGCATGTTTTTTAAAGTACCATTCAGGGATTATATACTCAATCCGAAAATTCTGCAGCAGAGTATGAAAGAAAATATGTAACAAGAATTTTCAAGAAAAAAACAGCGTTCAAGTTTTAAATATGTTAGTTTTTATTCATTAACTTTGTGATTCAAAAACTAAACATTTCAGTTTTTAATTTACGTTCAAAATATCTATAAGCTAAATTTTCATCTTTTTTTGAAATGACAATAACTTCACGTCAGAACCAAATTATTACGTCTGCGCTTGAATTAATTAACGACAAGGGTATCCAGGGATTGACCATTAAAAACCTGGCCAGGAAGCTGAACATCACTGAGCCGGCTATTTACAGACACTTTGCCAATAAGATTGAAATCCTGGTTGAACTTCTTCATCTTTTGCAGTCAAACACCAGCTCAATTTTTGAATCAGAAGTAAATTCGGGTTTGAGTGCACTCCAAAAAGTGGAACAGCTTTTTGAAAAGCATTTCCGCTTGTTTTCGCAGAATCCTTCGCTGGCTGCTGTTGTTTTTTCGGAAGAATTGTTCAGAAATGAGGAAGTGCTTACCGTAAAAATAGCAGAAGTTATAGAAAGTAACAGACAGTTGCTGTTTGCCATTTTAAAAGAGGGGCAGGAGAAAAATGAAATCCGAAATGACATTTTACCCGAACACCTCGTAATAATTATCCTTGGTACACTCAGGCTTTTTGTAAAAAAATGGCAGTTTGAAGGATGCAAAACAAATATTTGTGAGGAAGGGGAAAAATTAATTCATTCAATAAAACTATTATTAGCAAAACAATGATTATACGACAATTAAACAAATTACAAAAGATTGATACTCCGCACCAGGTGGATGTACGAAAGCTTTACGATTACGACAATGCACAGGTTATGCACATTACTCTCCAGCCAGGTGAATCGCTAAAACCGCATATTACTCCGGTGGATGTATTTTTTTTCATTCTTGAAGGAACCACTGATGTGAGGGTGGGCGATGAAACCATATCAGTTGAGCGGGACTGTCTGGTTGAAAGCCCAAGGAATATCGTACATTGCCTTTCCAATACTTCCAGATCAGTAACCCGGATTTTGGTAGTCAAAGCACCAAAACCGCTGACGCAAACCAGATTATTATAACATTAAATCAAAATTACTATGAACAACGATAGTAAAAGAGTTGAAGATTTGATGGCCTTTTCTCTTGGGGTGATGAATGGGGAAGATGTGAAGACATTAATGATGCAGTATCATGATGCCATTACACATGTAACCCCGCGTGATATGCTCACTCTTGAAGACCGCCAGATGCGAATGGGCATTACGCCGGATGCTATTAAAAAAGATGTCGAAAAAGTGATTAATGTCTTTTACAACAGCTTAAAAAATTATGTTTGGGAAAAACCAAAAACCGGAACTTTTTTGTATTATCTGATGCTTGAAAACAGTGCTTTTACATTCAGGCTGAATCAGGTGAAAAAAGTAATTAAAAGTTACAAAGGAAGAGAACGGGTTGATTTTAACAAAATGAAACCGGAATTGCTTTCCTGTTTCAATGACTTTTTTGATTTTGAGCATCATTATGTGAAAAAAGAAAACATATTGTTTCCATACCTGGAAAAAAAGTGGGAGAATTATCGTCCGCTTAATGTGATGTGGTCTTTACATGACGATATACGGGCAAAACTCAAAGAGGTTGTTGCCATGCTTTCTGACAAAAGATCGGCATGGGACGAGTTCAATAAACTTCTCGGAAAATATTACTTTTTAGTTTTTGGGATGATCCAGAAAGAAGAGCTGATCATTTTTCCTGAAGCAGTTGAAACAGTTGACAGTGAGGCTTGGCATGAAATGCACCTTCAGAGCTTTGAATACCCTTTTCCATTTATTGAATCACCCGAAAAGCCGGTAGAAACAAAAAAAACTATTTCAGGATTCGGGGAATTACATTTGAACGAAACCACTGGCATTCGTTCCGAAACAGGCTTCCTTGACGTTGAGCAGGCATTACTTGTTTTAAATGCATTACCAGTTGATATTACCTATGTGGATGAAAATGATAAGGTACGTTTTTTCAATCGAGCGAAAGAGCGGTTTTTCCCAAGATCACCCGCGATAGTTGGCAGGGCAGTTCAAAACTGTCATCCGCCGGAAAGTGTTTACATGGTCGAGAGGATTGTGAATTCATTCAGGGAAGGTAAAAAAGACAAAGCCGATTTCTGGATTCAGTTAAAAGGGAAATTTATCCTCATTCAGTATTTTGCCCTGAGAAATGAAAAAGGCGATTATAAGGGGGTTTTGGAAGTTAGTCAGGATGTAACCGGAATAAGAGAATTAAAAGGTGAAAAGCGATTACTCGATTGGGAGTAATATCATGGTTTTTCAAGGAAAAAAATGTATTTATCAGTCAGAAAAACAATGAGTAATGAAAATTAAAGGTAATAGTTCGCGAGGCTTGACAGGTACAACACTGGGGTTCTTTTTCGGATTTGCAGCCGTAGCACTCTATGGGCCTACGGCTGACAACTTTAAGAATGCTATGGATTTAACTCCTGCATTGGTTGGGCTCCTGATCGCTATTCCATCACTTTCAGGCTCTTTACTGCGTATTCCTTTCGGTGCTTGGGTAGAAACAACTGGTGGTAAAAAACCATTTTTAATCCTCATGTTGCTCAGTGTAATTGGATTAGGCGGGGTAACCCTGCTTTTATTCACATCCTTTCCTGATGGTATGAAGGGATTGTATGGTCTGGTTTTGTTGTTTGGTTTCCTGAGCGGATGCGGAATTGCCACCTTCTCGGTAGGTATAGGGCAGACTTCCTATTGGTTTCCTCGAAGTAAGCAAGGTTTTGCACTGGGGACATTTGGAGGGCTTGGCAATCTTGCCCCGGGTCTTTTTTCACTGATATTACCTGTTTTTCTGACTTATTACGGTTTTATATCAGCTTACTTTGCCTGGTTCATTTTTTTATTGTTAGGGACAATATTATACAGCTTAATAGGCGTGAATGCTTATTATTTTCAGTACAAAAAGTCAGGCAGTTCAAGTGAGGAAGCTGCAAAACTGGCCAAAGAAAAAGGTCAGGAGATTTTTCCAGCCGGAAGTGTGAAGGATAGTTTGATCAATTCGGCGAATGTCAGAAACACCTGGGCTTTAGTCGCACTATATTTTACCACTTTTGGAGGTTTTATTGCATTAACAGCTTGGTTTCCTACATATTGGAAGGAATACCAGAGTTTTGTTCCGGTAAAGGCAGGTTTGTTCACTGCAATATTTTCAGTACTTGCTTCAGCAATAAGAGTTCCGGGAGGAACAATAGCTGATAGATTCGGCGGCGAAAGTGTTGCATTAATCTCGATGCTGGTTATTATGCTTTCAGCCGGAATGCTCTCCTTCGCCGACGGAATTGCTGTAAGTATTGCTGCTGTGATATTGTTAGCGGCTGGTATGGGCATTGCCAATGCTGCTGTTTTTAAAATGGTACCAGCGTACGTTCCTAAGGCCGTGGGAGGTGCCGCCGGTTGGGTAGGAGGGTTGGGGGCATTTGGCGGTTTTGCTTTGCCTCCTGTCATGGGCGCGATAGCCGGTGCCTACGGAAAAACAGGTTATGCAAGAGGTTTTTTGGTGTTTGTAGCACTTTCTGTCATTAATCTGTTGATCATATTCATCCTTTTGCAAAACAGAAATAAGAATCATTTGCAAAAGAAAACTACCTGATAGAGTAACTTGTAACCAATTCTTTAAATTACAGTATATGAGCCTTTTAAATAAATTCATTTACTTTAGTAAAAATGTGTCAAAAAGTCCCGACAAACATACAGTTGTGACTGACGAAAACCGTGATTGGGAAAATTTTTACCGTAATCGATGGCAATATGACAAGGTTGTTCGTTCAACGCATGGCGTGAATTGCACCGGCTCATGTTCTTGGAAGATTTTTGTCAAAAACGGATTGGTAACCTGGGAAATTCAGCAGACTGATTATCCTGAAACCCGGCCTGGATTGCCAAATCATGAACCTCGGGGCTGCCCAAGAGGCGCCAGCTATTCATGGTATCTTTACAGTGCAAACCGAATTAAATATCCCATGGTGAGAGCGACTTTGGTTAAGGCCTACCGCAAGGCCAGAACACAACTTGGTGATCCGGTGAATGCATGGGAAAGTATCATGAACGATACTGAAATAACAAAAAAATACAAATCCGAACGTGGATTAGGAGGTATGGTCAGAGCTGAATGGGATGAAGTTTCGGAAATGATTGCTGCTGCGAATATCTACACTATTAAGAAATATGGTCCGGACAGGCTTGTGGGTTTCACTCCCATTCCTGCTATGTCAATGGTATCGTATGCTTCCGGTTCAAGATATCTGAGTTTATTGGGTGGAACCATACTCAGTTTTTATGATTTTTACTGCGATTTACCGCCCTCTTCACCACAAACCTGGGGCGAGCAAACTGATGTTCCTGAGAGCGCCGATTGGTACAATTCCTCATTTTTGATGTTATGGGGCTCTAATGTTCCGCTTACCCGAACTCCTGATTCGCCATTCTACACGCAGGTAAGATATAAAGGAACCAAAACTGTTAATATTTCCCCGGACTTCAATGATGCAGCCAAATTTGCTGATTTGTGGATTAAACCAAAACAAGGCACTGATGCTGCACTGGGAATGGCAATGGGACATGTCATCCTTAAAGAGTATTACCTTAATACTAAGGTTTCTTATTTTGAAGATTATGCCAGGCAATTTACCGATCTGCCTTTTTTGGTGAAAATTGAAAAAGAAAACGGGAGATGGGTTGCAGGACGCATGGTTCGTGCAAGCGATCTTCGGGGTAATCCTGCAAAAGAAAAAAACGCTGACTGGAAACCTGTTCTGATTAATGAGAAAAATGATCAATTTGTTATCCCTAATGGTACTATCGGATCGCGATGGGATCAAAGCCAAAAATGGAACCTTGAGCTTAACGATGCGATAACCAATGATAAGATAAGACCAAAATTGTCAATAATTGATAATTATGATGATCTTGTGGATGTTTCATTTCCTTATTTCGGGGGCGAAACATACAAGCATGAGCATTTTAATGCAAGTATTCATAATGATATCATTACCCGAAAAGTACCAGTAAGAAAATCCACAAATGATGAATTTTTTTATTGTACGGTCTTCGATCTGATGATTGCCAATTATGGTATTTCACGAGGTTTCGAAGATGAAAATGCAGCTTCATCCTATTATGATAATCTGCCATATACCCCGGCATGGCAGGAAGTTATTACCGGTGTGCCTGCACAGCAAGTTATCACAACTGCATGTCAGTTTGCCGAGAATGCAGCCAAAACCAAAGGAAAGTCAATGATAATAATAGGTGCCGGCGTCAATCATTGGTTTCATACTGATATGATCTACCGGAGTGCCATCAATATGTTGATTTTCTGCGGATGTGTAGGAAAATCGGGAGGTGGCTGGGCACATTATGTCGGACAGGAAAAAGTAAGACCCCAAACCGGCTGGTTACCGCTTGCCTTTGCACTTGACTGGAACAGGCCACCCCGGCAAATGAACACTACTTCATATTTCTACATGCATACTGACCAATGGCGTTATGAAAAAGTAGGTTTGTCAGAACTAATCTCACCTCTGGCAAATAAGACTGAGTGGGCTTCAAGATCAATGATTGATTGTAATGTAAAAGCTGAAAGAATGGGTTGGCTTCCGTCAAGTCCGCAATTATCTGCCAATCCGCTTGATCTGGCAAAGCAGGCACAAAAAGAGGGGAAAAACATCGAGGCTTTTATCACCGGAAAACTAAAAAATAACGAACTGACAATTGCAGCTGAAGACCCCGATAATCCTTTAAACTTTCCGCGAAACCTTTTCGTATGGCGATCCAACCTGTTAGGTTCCAGCGCCAAAGGAATGGAATATTTCATGAAACACTTACTTGGAGCTCAAAATACTGTTCTTGGTGAAGATTTAAAATCATTGGAACAACAACTTCCGCAGGAGGTAAAATGGCATGACATAGCTCCTGAAGGAAAACTTGACCTGTTGGTTACACTCGACTACCGTATGTCAACAACTACTCTGCATTCTGATATCATTTTACCGGCTGCAACCTGGTACGAAAAAAATGATCTCAGTACCTCAGATATGCATCCTTTTATTCACCCTTTTTCAAAAGCAGTTGATCCTGTGTGGGAAGCACGCAGCGACTGGGATATTTTTAAAGGGCTGGCCAAACGATTTTCCGAACTCGCTGTTCATCACCTTGGCAAAGAAAAGGATATTGTGCTGCTTCCTTTGCAGCATGATTCTCCGATGGAAATTTCAGAAACTGCTTTTGCTGATGACTGGAAAGAAAAAAAACTGGATTTGAAGCCAGGCATAAATATGGCAAAAATCATCGAAGTTATCCGCGATTATCCTGAAACCTATCACAGATTTACAACGCTGGGGCCACTGATGGAGAAATCTGGCAACGGTGGAAAAGGGATTACCTGGAATACTGAAAATGAAGTTGCTTTTCTCAAAAAACTCAACAATATTTCAGATAATGAAGGTGAAACAAATGGTTTGGCAAAAATTGAAACGGATATTCAGGCTGCTGAAACGATTCTGACACTTGCACCTGAAACCAATGGAAGAGTGGCAGTGAAAGCATGGGAAGCACTGGAAAAAATAACCGGACGGGATCATAAGCATCTTGCTGTTACTCGCGAAGATGAAAAAATAAGATTTAAGGATTTACAAGCACAGCCACGAAAAATTATTACTTCGCCAATTTGGAGTGGTGTGGATTCAGAAGAAGTTTCCTACAATGCAGGTTATACCAATGTACATGAACTTATTCCCTGGCGAACCCTCACAGGGCGCCAGACCACCTATCAGGACCATCCCTGGATGATTGCTTTTGGTGAAAATATGGTTTGTTACAAGCCACCTATTAATACTAAATCTGTTCAACAGATAATGAATAAACTGGATAGTAAGGATAAGTATCTTATCATCAATATGATGACACCACACAATAAATGGACAATACATTCTTCCTGGTCTGATAATCTGATTATGTTGACATTAGGCCGTGGTGGACCGGTAGTATGGATGAGCGAAAAAGATGCTGCCAAAATCAACCTGAAAGACAATGACTGGGTTGAAGTTTTTAACAGCAACGGTGCTACTGTTGCTCGACTGATTGTTTCTCAGCGCGTTCCCGAAAATGCTCTGATTATGTACCATAACCAGGAGCGAACTGTAAATATGCCAATCAATCAAATTAATGGTAACAGGGGTGGGGTCCATAATTCAGTAGAACGCATCAGCCTCAAACCGACACACATGATAGGTGGTTATGCCCATTTGAGCTATAGTTTTAATTATTATGGAACCATTGGCTCAAACAGGGATGAATTTGTAGTGATTCGAAAACTTAGTAAAGTTGAATGGAAGGATGAACTCTCAGATTAACAACAAAATCATTTGATTATGAAAATACGCGCCCAAATAGCTATGGTTTTAAATCTGGACAAGTGCATCGGATGCCATACTTGTTCGGTAACCTGCAAAAATGTATGGACTTCGCGCAAAGGTATGGAATATGCATGGTTCAACAATGTTGAAACAAAGCCCGGAATTGGTTATCCTGACGATTGGGAAAATCAGGAAAAATGGAAAGGAGGCTGGACGCTTACCAGGGGCAAAATAACTCCAAAAATTGGGAGCAAATTCAAGATTGTGAAGAACACTTTTGCCAATCCTTATTTGCCCTTGATTGATGATTATTATGAACCTTTTACTTTTAATTATTCGATTCTACATAAAGGATCAAAATTCAAAACACCCCCGTCGGCAAGGCCCTATTCGGCAATTACCGGAAAACCGATGGAAAAAATAGAGAAATCAGCAAACTGGGAAGATAACCTGGGAGGAAAGTTTGAAGACCGTAGCCGTGAAAAAAATTTCGACGATGTCCGGAAAGAGATTTATGGCGAATTTGAAAATTCTTTCATGATGTATCTGCCCCGGCTTTGTGAACATTGCCTGAATCCAACATGCATTGCTGCCTGTCCTTCCGGTGCCATTTACAAACGTGAAGAGGACGGCATCGTATTAATTGATCAAAACCGTTGTCGGGGTTGGCGTCAGTGCGTTAGCGCCTGCCCATACAAAAAAATATATTTCAACTGGGAAACTAAAAAATCTGAAAAATGCACATTCTGTTATCCTAAAATTGAAATCGGCGAACCGACCATTTGCAGTGAGTCCTGTGTAGGACGCATCAGGTACATCGGAATTGTACTTTATGATGCTGACAGAATTCTGGAAGTTGCTTCCTCTCCAAATGAACAGGACCTTTACCGTAAACATCTCGAATTGTTTTTAAATCCAAACGATCCTTCAGTGGCTGAGGAAGCTCAAAATCAGGGAATTCCTTTCAATGTGCTTGAAGCTGCTAAAAACTCACCTGTTTATAAAATGGCCATTGACTGGAAAGTTGCATTTCCATTGCATCCCGAATATCGTACCCTGCCTATGGTGTGGTATGTACCGCCATTATCACCTGTGGTGAGTGCTTTCGAAAGCGGAAAAATTGGAAAAAATGGAATCCTGCCTGATGTAGATGACCTTCGTATTCCTAATAAATATCTTGCAAACATGTTTACCGCCGGAGATGAGATGCCAATAAAAGATGCTTTGAGGCGTATGCTGGCAATGCGGGCTTATATGCGGAGTAAAACAGTTGATAATGTAATTAATACTGCGGTTCTTCAGGATACAGGATTAACTCCCGCACAAACCGAAAAAATGTATGAACTTATGGCTATTGCCAATTATTCTGATCGTTTTGTAATTCCAACTGCACATCGGGAGCAAACCAAAGATGCATTTGGTAATAAAGCTTCCTGTGGTTTCTTTGATGGAAGCAGTTGTGCTGATGACAAATTCAAAAATCTCTTTGGAGGAATTTAGTATGATTAAAACCTATAAAATTCTTTCCCTTTTACTTTCATATCCAAATGCAGAATTGCAGGCTTTTTTGGGCGAAGCACTGACAGAACTCCGTAATGAGGCATTATTGCCTGTCAAGAACATTAATGAAATCAGTATTTTTTTATCTCATTTTAAGAAATTGGATTTGACTGAATGGCAGGCCGAATATGTTCAATTGTTCGATTATTCGCGAAGCGCATCACTCCACCTTTTCGAACACCTCAAAGGTGATTCCAGAGACCGTGGACAGGCGATGGTTGATCTCATAGAGTTTTATAATAAGGATGGTTTTTATTTGTCGGGAAATGAATTGCCTGACTATCTGCCTGTTTTTCTTGAATTCCTTTCGACCAGAAATAAGCATATTGCTGCTGAATTGCTTGCTGAACCAGTGCACGTTATCAACCGTATCTATCTGGCCTTAAAAGAAAAAGATCAGTTGTATCAATATGTCTTATCTGCAGTGATTTCTTTGTCGGCAAAAAAGCCGGATAAAACAGAAACCGAGTTGCTGATACGTAAGCAAAAACCTCTCGATTTAGATGCTGAATACCAGGATGATCCGGTTGTTTTTGGAAACCAGAATTCTTTTAAAAATTGTAAATAGCTTAGTTATGGATACTTACATTAACAATTTATTATTTTCGTATTTGCCTCATATTGCCTTTGCCGTTTTCTGGTTTGGTTTAATCACGCGAATCATCATTGCAAACAGGACCATTCAGGCTAATTCTACACAGTTTCTTGCTGACAATCGCGTAAAGATTGGGAGCAATCTTTTTCACTCAGGAATCATTGCAGTTTTTCTCGGTCATTTAACACTTTTTATTCCTGAAGAAATTTATCATTTAGTAATGACTACAGAGGTAAAACGGATAATAGCATTATCATTTGGGTCATTTTTCGGATTAATGGCACTCATCGGGATGCTTCTTTTACTAAACCGCAGAATTTACAGTGAACGAGTCCGATTTACCAGCAATTTTCACGATTATTTTATTCTGATACTGTTGATTGCAGAAGCTGTACTTGGGTTGATATCCGTTGCAACAACTGCCGGTTCAACTGTCGAAGAATATGCTGCACTGAGTATATGGGCACAAAAAGTGGTTACGTTTCAGCCTGATGCCGGCGCTGTTATTGCCAGTCACGGTATCATTTACAAAATTCACATTACCATCGGCCTTTTAATTTTCATGATTTTTCCATACACTAAACTGATGCATATGCTTGTGTTACCACTGGTGTATTTTATGAGGACGGGATTTCAGGTAGTACGCAGCAGGTGAATTTTCTTACGGAAAAGTGAAGATATGAAAGGAAGATTTTCAATTTCAGCATCAAGATTTAGTGTTTAAACGATCGGTTAAATAAAGTTGCCAACTGGTTACATATTTAAGACTAAATGCAACTGATTTTACTGGATTGCGAAAAAACTGACGTGGTGAGTTGATCGTTTCTGCTATAGCTGGTAGTATGCTAAAAGCATTATTTATCGAAAGATAGAGATTTCGAAAACCGCTGCGATAAAATAATCTTTGCATGAGCGGTGCCCGCAATTCTGTGCTTATTGCTGCAAATCCCATAATTACAACCAAAGCCCGCAATATCATCGAAAAACCCTCATAAAGTCCGGTCAGTCGTCCTTCGATACCAGCGTTGGCAGGATTCCCAAAAAACCATGCCAGCACCAGAATAATAAAAAACTGAAACCAGAAAAAAAGATTTTTCAGCCTTTTAATGATGAAACGATATCGCCGGATAATGAACAAAAAATATGGGAAAGCCAACGAAAAGCTGCAGATTAGTTTTGTTTTATTTATCAGATAGAGTATGCAAGGAATAAGTAGCAGATGAGAAATCAGTAAAACAGAGGAATAGTTCAATGCATCAGGAAGCTGCTCCCATTGGTTTTTACCCGAAGTCTCCGGTAAATTGGGTAAACTGACGGATTGTTCTTTGACTGCTTTCAAACCTGTAAAATAGCCAAAAAGTGCAGCTAACCCGCCCAACGTAATGTAAATCAGGAATAACAAGAGTACTGCAACCGCCGGACTGGCATCACTCAAGCCGATTTTTTCAGCTGAAAAGCGGAATAACTCTTCGTAAATCAAAAAGATATCCCAACTGTAAAGCAAAAAAAGATGAACAAATTTGTGAATCAGCACCTGTATCATAGCAAACATACCTGCAGAAATATATCCAAAAATGTTTTTGCCTATTATTCTCAAGGCAATTTCCATAACCAATCCCTCAAATGCTATGGCAATCATAGGACCGAGAATTACCGTGCTGGGTGAAATGGATTTCATCAGTGCTGTAATTACAGCAGCACGCCAAATCAGACCATTTTGAACCCAGATTTGAAAAACCCCGATTACCAAAACAATTGAAATTAGAGTGAGGAATGTACCTGAAAACGGAATTTTAAGGTTGTGCAAAAAACTTCCTGCAATTATTTCAATGCCAGCCCACAAGCCGCCAATTACAGAAGCTTTCAGCCATTTTTGGTTTGTTGTGCTGCTACTCATTGTTTTTTAGTTTGATGAAGATCGTCAGGAGTATTAATGTTTAAAAAGGAGTTGGGCTGATAATTAATATGGGCATTTTCTATTGGAATTAACAGGGAATGAACTTCTGCTACAATCGCTTTTAGTTTAAGTGTGTTTCTTAAAATGGCAGTCTCGAGATTTGGTAAAATGCTTTGCCTATAGATGGCACATAAGGGTTGCCAGGAGCCGTTTTCATCAACAGGCAGTGTAACATCCGGTTTTTCCTTGAAAGCTTGTTCTACTAAAAACTTAAGCAAATCTGCCGGAACAAACGGCATATCACAGGAGATGATCAGGTTCAAATCGGTTTTTGAAAATCTGAGCGCAGAATAAATTCCACCAACCGGTCCGCAATCAGGATAAATATCTTCAACCACTTGCAAATGCTTATGTTGGATAGGTATTGAACCAATGCTGAGAAAAATATTTGGGGTAACTTTTCTTAATGTTTCAAATACATAATCGATCAACGGTTTTCCGTTTAAACGGACAAACGCTTTGTTGGTCCCCATACGTTGGCTCTGTCCACCTGCTAAAATAAAGCCTGTAATATTTGATTCCATGGTTGATCATTATCTTGTTTATCTGCCAGGGCAAACGAAATTACGATTAATGAATTAATTGAGTTCCTTTTTCAATAATGTGCACAAAGTTAGAGATAAAACAGATTGTTGTTAATAAAAGAATCGTTGCGGGAATTGTCCTGTCTTACAACTGATAAAGTAAGAAAACCAAAGACATTGATGATCAAATCTGCCTATGCCTGAGATAATCTGGGTCAATCACTTTGCCGATTGCTGAATGCTTTTGCACGGAAAGAATCATTCAAATGTCTTTAAACAGCGCAGAATTGAATGAAGCATTAAAGTCCACAGAATTTATAAAAACCGGTAAAAATGATGATAGTGGAATTTTGACCGTTAAAAGATAAACATGGATCCTAAAAAATCAAATTAAATAGTATTCATTCATCATGAATTATTAATTTTACAGCCTGATTACTGGTTAATTTCACAGTCTAAAGCAAGATAATATGAAGAAATACATTTCATTAGCAGTAAAATGTCCGCATTGCGGCGAATCGTTGATGGATTTAAATCATCTTATTCATGGCTATCCGAGTGTCAAGGTCAATATCGAAACAAAACGTGCACGAGGAGTAATATGGTTGTGTTCAATTTACGATTGTTTTGACCATGAAAACAACATCGAATTGCGTGAAGATGAAGAAGTACAATTTTATTGTCCGCATTGCAATCAGAGTCTGATGCTTGATACCCGTTGCAATTTGTGTAAAGCCCAAATGGTTGGTTTTAACATAAAAGTTGGCGGAAAGGTGGACATTTGCTCACGTAAAGGTTGTAAAAATCATTATGTAGTATTTGAAAACCTTGCTGATGAAATTAATAAGTTTTACCAGGAATACGGAACAGGCGAATAACGACTTTTCAACCGACTCCCCGGAAATGAAGTTTTATTGTAAATGACAGTTCAAAAAACTGTATCTTCCTTCATTTGTTTCCAACTTTCACTGATCTATGTTTTTAGGAGTGAAATCCGGAGTAGCTTAAATTCAGTTATTTGATCAATAATTAAGAAACTATAAATTTAAGATTATCCATGAATAAGAACATTACAAAACTAAAACCAACAGCATTGTGGGGTTATTTCGACGAGATTCTGAAAATACCCAGACCATCGAAACAGGAAGAGAAAATTGCTGCTTACGTAATCGAATTTGCCAAAAAACATAAACTCAGTTACAAACAGGATGCAATTGGAAATGTATTGATTACAAAACCTGCAACACCCGGAATGGAAAACAGGAAATCAGTATGTCTTCAAAGCCACCTTGATATGGTTTGTGAAAAAAATAAGGAAAAAAAATTTGACTTTGAGAAAGATGCAATTCAAGCTTTCATTGACGGTGACTGGGTAACCGCTGACGGAACTACGCTTGGTGCCGATGATGGAATTGGTGTAGCTACTCAGCTTGCAATATTATCGTCCGGCGAAATTGCACATGGTCCCATTGAATGTTTGTTTACTGTTGATGAAGAAACTGGGTTGTCGGGAGCTTTTGCACTTGCTCCAGGATTTTTAAAATCAGAAATATTACTGAATCTTGATTCGGAGGATGACGGACAGATTTTTATTGGTTGTGCAGGTGGTCGTGACACTGTAGCGAGATTCCATTTTACCAAGGAATTGATCCCTGATTGGAATATTCCTTTTAAAATAGTGGTTGGAGGTTTGAAAGGTGGCCATTCAGGTGATGATATCAACAAGGGATTGGGTAATGCAAACAAGATTCTGGTTAGGATTCTTTATCTTGCCATGAAGAAATATGGAATACGATTACATAACTTTAACGGGGGGAATCTGCGGAATGCTATTGCACGTGAAGCTGAAGCAATAGTTCTCATTAATCAGACAATTAAAGAAAAATTTGTCAGGTTGGTTGATGATTTTAATGCTACAGTTAAAAAAGAGTTGAAAACTACCGAACCTGATTTGATTGTCAAAACTTTTCAGGTCGATCCGCCCTATTTTGTCATTGACCAGACATCCCAGCGTAATCTGATTAATGCTCTTTATGCTTGTCCGCATGGTGTTATTCAGATGTCAAGAGAAATTCCAAATTTTGTGGAGACTTCAACCAATCTGGCTTCAGTTAAGACACTTGACGATGGTTTTTTAATTACTACAAGCCAGCGGAGTTCTGTTGCCAGTGCACTTGATGATGTGGTTTATATGGTTGAATCGACGTTCAGACTCATCAATGCTGATGTTGAGCATTCTGACGGTTATCCAGGCTGGACGCCAAACCCTGATTCTGAAATACTTAAAATTTCAGAACAAGCCTATAAGAAGCTTTTTAATGAAAATCCAAAAGTTCTTGCAGTACATGCTGGGTTGGAGTGTGGTTTGATTGGTGAAAAATATCCGGGAATGGATATGATATCCTATGGTCCCGATATTAAAGGTGCGCATTCACCTGACGAACGAATTCTTATTCAATCAGTTGAGAGATTTTGGGATTGGACTCTGGAAATTTTAAAGCAGATACCTGAAAAATAGGTATAATTTTGAAATATCGGGAAACCAAGATATTATACTGACATACAGGAATTTGATGCTCTTACAAAGAAGAAAACAAAATCACCCGGGCTGGTTTCTTCTGACACACTTTAAAACCCATAGCCAAAACCTATTCTTATCACAGGGTTTCTGTAAGGAGTTTCATTAGATTCGTTGAGGTTGTATAGTATCAAAATGTTTGCAAAAGCACGTCCGCCAATTGGCTGACTTAGTCCACCACCAACTAAAAGTCCCGGGACATTTACACTTTGTTTACCTGGTGAGTAAGGAACACCAAAAACATCTACGAATTTTCCATTAGCATCAACCTGGTAATTAATAGTATAGCTCAAATATTCAAATTCAGCATGTACGAACAATCCCTCAAGAATGTCCTCAAGCCAATTACTCAAATAATAGCGTCCAAAAATTCTACCTCCCAGAATATTTAATTTTCGATCTGATAAACTACCAGTTTCAGTATCCATATAAAAATCATTGTATTTGCTGTATTCATAGGTAAACCCGATTCCACTGACAAAGTCATCTGTTAATTTGTAGCCGATCATTGGTGAAAACTCTATGGCAGTAACATCGCCAAATTGCAATCCGACAATACCTTCAATCAGCCATTTATCCTTCAACATTTCATTTTGCATTGGTGTTTGAGCACACAGAAAGATCGAACTAAACAAACCTATAAATATAAGGTGTAACTTGAGATTAACAATCAATGGGTTCATTGCAAAAGCAAATTTATGATGAAACCTACTAACGAATTATAGGGTTAAAACATTTGATTAATGTTTAATAAATCCGGGCATGACAAGGTAAAATATGGATTAACAGCAAGATATAATAAGATGGAATAAAAGCAGAAGAATTTTTTTAAAAAAAGAGAGAAAAAATTTGTTTGGAGATTAAAAATAGTATTACCTTTGCAGCCCTTTTTGAGGGAATGTTCTTTGAACCGTCTGAATCAACCCAACTCAAACTCATAATCGATTGATTTTTAAGTTTTAAAAAATGAAGATAAAAAAATCAATTTTTTTTGATAAAAAAGTTTGGTGGTTTTAAAAATAGCTGTAATTTTGCAGCCCTTTTCAAAACAGAAAAGTCGTTCATAAAAAAGATTGAAAAATTTTCAAAAAAGTTTGCAGGAAATAAAAAAGTATTATTTTTGCAGCCCTTTTTGAAATGACAAAATAAAAGACAAGTTCTTTGAAAATACTGAAGCAAAGTTTTAAGCAGCAAATATCCACAGTCAGTTAATTTGAATGTGAAAGTAAATCCGAAAGACACTAATAAGATTTACAATTACAATGAAGAGTTTGATCCTGGCTCAGGATGAACGCTAGCGGCAGGCCTAACACATGCAAGTCGAGGGGCAGCACAGGTAGCAATACCGGGTGGCGACCGGCGCACGGGTGCGTAACGCGTATGCAACCTACCTTTGATTAGGAGATAGCCCGAAGAAATTCGGATTAATATCCTATAATATTCAGATGAGGCATCTTATTTGAATTAAAGCTTTTGTGATCAAAGATGGGCATGCGTGACATTAGTTAGTTGGTGAGGTAACGGCTCACCAAGACATTGATGTCTAGGGGTTCTGAGAGGATTATCCCCCACACTGGTACTGAGACACGGACCAGACTCCTACGGGAGGCAGCAGTGAGGAATATTGGTCAATGGACGCAAGTCTGAACCAGCCATGCCGCGTGCAGGATGACGGCCCTATGGGTTGTAAACTGCTTTTCTACGGGAAGAACCCCCCGACGTGTCGGGGACTGACGGTACCGTGGGAATAAGCATCGGCTAACTCCGTGCCAGCAGCCGCGGTAATACGGAGGATGCAAGCGTTATCCGGATTTATTGGGTTTAAAGGGTGCGTAGGTGGACTAATAAGTCAGTGGTGAAATCCCCCGGCTCAACCAGGGAACTGCCATTGATACTGTTAGTCTAGAGTACAGTTGAAGTGGGCGGAATGTAGCATGTAGCGGTGAAATGCATAGATATGCTACAGAACACCGATAGCGAAGGCAGCTCGCTAAGCTGTAACTGACACTAATGCACGAAAGCGTGGGGATCAAACAGGATTAGATACCCTGGTAGTCCACGCTGTAAACGATGATCACTCGTTGTTGGCGATACACTGTCAGCGACTGAACGAAAGTATTAAGTGATCCACCTGGGAAGTACGATCGCAAGGTTGAAACTCAAAGGAATTGACGGGGGCCCGCACAAGCGGTGGAGCATGTGGTTTAATTCGATGATACGCGAGGAACCTTACCTGGGCTTGAACGTTTAATGACAGTCCCCGAAAGGGGATCTTCCTTCGGGACATTTTACGAGGTGCTGCATGGTTGTCGTCAGCTCGTGCCGTGAGGTGTCGGGTTAAGTCCCATAACGAGCGCAACCCTTATTCTTAGTTGCCATCAGATAATGCTGGGAACTCTAAGAAAACTGCCTACGCAAGTAGTGAGGAAGGTGGGGATGACGTCAAATCAGCACGGCCCTTATGTCCAGGGCTACACACGTGCTACAATGGCCGGTACAGAGGGTCGCTACCTGGTAACAGGATGCTAATCTCGAAAACCGGTCTCAGTTCGGATCGGAGTCTGCAACTCGACTCCGTGAAGCTGGAATCGCTAGTAATCGCACATCAGCCATGGCGCGGTGAATACGTTCCCGGGCCTTGTACACACCGCCCGTCAAGCCATGGAAGCCGGGAGTACCTGAAGTCCATAACCGCAAGGAGTGGCCTAGGGTAAAACTGGTGACTGGGGCTAAGTCGTAACAAGGTAGCCGTACCGGAAGGTGTGGCTGGAATACCTCCTTTCTGGAGTGATTTACTTT
>RZYY01000099.1 GCA_009930115.1 Sphingobacteriia bacterium
ACACAAGGTGCGGAGCACCGAAATATTAAATGCATGGTTTATTCAACCTTTTCATTAATTTCCTTGCATTTGTTTTTGAAAAATGATCGGTATCTTTTTAGTTTGCATGAATTTACATTTTTAACAGCAGCCCCTACCTTAGAATTCTACCAGCACATGCATAGATTCCTCTCCACCGGCTGGCGGATCGGAATGACAAGGCTTGCCGTACGCTGGGGGGCAAAAAAGAGGAGCGGTTGCGCCGCCCCTCTTTTTTGCCCCTGCACACATTAATGCCTGTCTCTTCGACGAAACGCAGCGAAGGAGAAGATTCCAACTAACATTTATACTATTCACCATTACACGGTTATCGTTCCAAACCCTGACCGGGTTTTAAATAGCATAACATTTTGTGATTTAAATCGAATAATATTATAATATTTTGTGATTTAAATCGAAAATGGTTTTCTTTGCAAAAAAGAAAAATGGTAAACCGGACGATTAAAAACCTCATCGAACAACACCTGTTTCAACAAAAAGCCATTATCATCTATGGCGCACGGCAGGTTGGAAAAACCACTCTGGTAGAAGAACTGCTAAAGGATTTCGCTGCCGAAACTTTATTCCTCAACGGCGATGATGCCGATACCCGGGAATTGTTGACCAATCTTAACGCCACCGGCCTGATTCCGGTTTTTGGCAATAAAAGGATTGTAGTAATTGATGAAGCCCAGCGAATCCCCGAAACAGGTCTGGCGCTAAAGATCATTCACGACAATTTCAAGGATAAACAACTGATAGCCACCGGCTCTTCGGCTTTTGAGCTGGCAACCAAAATCAGCGAACCGCTAACCGGACGAAAATTCGAGTTTTTCCTGCATCCGTTTTCTTTTGAAGAAATGGTAAGTTATCATGGGTTTCTGGATGAAAAGCGTCTGCTTGAACACCGAATGGTATTTGGTTATTACCCTGACATTGCACTGAATGTAGGAAACGAAACGAAGCTGATCAAAAGCCTTGCTTCAAGTTTCTTGTACAAAGATTTGCTGATGCTGGAGCAGGTAAAAAAGCCGGCGCTGCTTGAAAAAATTCTCAAAGCGCTGGCACTGCAGGTTGGTAGCGAGGTTTCGTTCAATGAGCTGGGCCAGCTTACTTCATCCGACAAAAATACCGTAGAAAAATACATCGGGCTGCTTGAACAGTCCTATATCATTTTCAGACTGGAAGGACTGAACCGGAACGTGCGAAATGAAATAAAAAAAGGAAGGAAAATTTACTTTTATGATAATGGCATCAGAAACGCAATACTTGGTAATTTCCGTCCATTGTCCAACCGCACCGATTTGGGCGCACTTTGGGAAAACTTTTTTATCAGCGAGCGCTTTAAATATTTGACAAACAAGGATGCGGATTTTAAACGCTTTTTCTGGCGAACCACACAACAACAGGAGATTGATTATATCGAAGAAATGGATAACAAACTAACAGCTTTCGAATTGAAGTGGAACCCCAATGCCGGCACCAGACTTTCGACAACCTTCACCAAAGCCTATCCGGAAAATGCTTTCAATGTTGTCCATCCCAAAAATTATCATACATTCCTCATGGACGATTATTCAACCGGAGCGATGGTGTGATGTTTAATATGCCCACCGATCCTTATACTTATAGGTGAGGGTTTCAAAAACCAGTCATAGTTAGGATTCCAACTAACATTTACACTATTAACCATTACACGGTTATCGTTCCAAACCCTGATTGGGTTGGTGCAAAATGCTGTCGGTAAATAGAATTTCAATCAGCATTGAAGAAATGCAAATTATCGCCAATAGCTTCAATCATCATTGAAACCGGCGAAAAATATTATTTCGGGAATGTTGGCCTTCGCAATTCTGTCATCGGATTCAGGCAGTCAGATATATCGCAAATCCTCGAAAACATAGTATGTATGCACCTGGTTGCCAATGGTTACAAAGTATTGGCGGGTAGCCTCAATAATTTTGAGGTTGATTTCGTGGCTTTAAAGCACGATGAAAAGAAATATTTCCAGGTTACCTACCTGATGACCGACGAAAAAACCACCCTTCGCAAAACCGGCAATCTTCTTAAAATTAAGGACAACTATCAGAAATACATCATCAGCATGGATGAACTGCCCGCTTCCAACATCGAAGGCATCATACAAATGAACTTCAGGGATTTTTTAACTGCTGATGGTATCTTATGATCAAACTGGTTTGCTGGCAAGCCCGCTGCTTTACCCCCCGGCCACTTAAAAAGAGAGTGTTACGACGATACTAATGATGCATAAAAGTTCCTGATAACAAATCAGAATTTTTTCAGGATATGTTTTAAATATACTTAAAAGAAAAGACTATTTTTGCTATTGTTTTAACTATACTTAAAGAAAATGGCAGCAACACAAATTATTAACAGGCCGCTTTACCTTGAAAAAGTAGAGGCTCACATTGGCAAACACATCATAAAAGTGCTGGTCGGACTGCGGCGATCGGGCAAGAGCTACCTGATGCTGAGCATTATCGAAAGGATCAAACAACTCAACCCTGATGCCAATATCATTTACATCAACAAGGAGCATTACGAATTTGATCATATCAGAAACTATTATGATTTGCAGGCACATTTCGACGGGCGGTTCATAGCCGGGGGTGCCAACTACCTGTTTGTGGATGAGATTCAGGAAATTGACCAGTTTGAGAAATGCGTAAGAAACATTTTTTCGAAGGAGATGGCTGATATTTATATTTCGGGCAGTAATGCGGGTATCCTGTCAGGTGAACTGGCTACAATGCTTAGCGGGCGTTTTGTTGAGATCAGGGTGCATCCGCTGTCGTACAGCGAGTTTTTGGAGTTTTTCAAGCGCTCCCATTCACCGGAAGCTTTTAATAAATATCTGAGGCAGGGCGGAATGCCCGGGTTAATTAACACAAATTCAGAGGTTGAACCGGTAAACGACTATCTCAAAGGTATTCTCTCCACTGTGCTGCTGAAAGACGTTGTGGCCAGATACAATATTCGCAATGTTACTTTTCTCGAAAATCTGGTTAGCTTTCTTGCCGGAAATACCGGTTCGCTGGTTTCGGCAAAGAACATAAGCGATTATCTGAAATCCCAGCAGATCAACATAAGTCCAAATCTTGTGCTGGATTACCTCGCATTTCAATGCAATGCTTATTTTGTGAACAAAGTCAGGCGAAAAGATATTGCCGGGAAAAAGGTGTTTGAGGTGGGTGAGAAATACTATTTTGAAGATGTCGGCCTGCGCAACGTTATAGCCGGATTTGGCCCCGGGGATATCAATAAAGTACTGGAAAATGTGGTTTACAGTCACCTGGTTATAGCCGGATATGATGTATATGTTGGCAGGCAGGGTATACGTGAGGTTGATTTTGTAGCCCAACGGAGCGGCGAAACGGTCTATGTACAGGTCTGTTACCTGTTGTCCGGTGAGAATGTGATCGAAAGAGAGTTTGGCAACCTGATGGCCATTCCCGACAATTTCAGAAAATATGTTGTTTCGATGGACGAATTCCGCGCTGATAACACCTATCAGGGTATTGAGCACCGCTATATCCCTGATTTTTGCCTGGAGTTGATAAAAGGAAAGTAATTCAGATTTCAGGTTTTCCCTTTTTCATATAGTTGGGAAAGGGGATAAGGTTTTTGTGGATCGGGGTAATCTGCTCACCCCGGCCACCTAAAGGGAGAGCATCCTTACTTCGTACAAATTCCTAGATTGCTGGTTAACTCGGTGATTTGAATTGGATGGTTGGATTGTGCGCCGGATCGCCCCTTTAGGGGTCGGGAGCGCGGTGGAGTGCGAGGCCTTATCTCACTGATCATTCTTAACGATAGATGTATAAACATCCTTCACATCATGGTTTTCAATTTGCTTCGCAATTAATGAAATTGCCATGAGCATCAAGGGTATCATTCTTCTGAAAAAAAAATTGCGAATGAAAGTTTACAATTTTATTTTTTGATTTCCAGAAATTATTAAGTTTGCACATCAAATTTATTAATCAACTTAAAAAGTTTTGTTATGAAAAAGAATTACCTGTATTCACTGGCAATTATGTTGCTTGCTGCTTTTATCGCAGTGCCTTTACTCAACAGTTGCAAATCCTCCAAAAAATCTGCTGCCATGCCTGCCGGAGAAGAAAAAATAGAAGTTTATTGCTCCGGACCTGAGTATTTCAGTAACGGGGAGTATTTCAGAGCAAATGATGTAGGCGAAAGCACCAACCAGTCGATGGCCAAACGCAAAGCCATGAGCAATGCCCGTCTGGGAATGGCAGCCGCTATCGAAACCACTGTCAAGGCAGTGATCGATAACTATTTCAACAGCTATACCAGCAACAAAACCATTGAAGACAAAGAAAGGTACGAAGGTCTTTCGCGCGAGGTGATTAACCAGAAACTCAACGGTATTCGCACTATCTGTGAAGAATATACCAAAACTGCCGAAGGTAACTATAAATGTTATGTAGCCATCGAACTGGCCGGTGATGAAATCGCCACCGGTATGGCCAACAGAATCTCGGAAGATGATAAGCTGAAGATCGACTTCCAGTACGAGAATTTCAAAAAAACCTTCGAAAAAGAAATGGAAGAGTTCAAGAACGAACGCTATTAATGCTTTGAACCGATAATGACCCTGACATGCCAAATGAACTGGTTTGTCAGGGTTTTTTATTCCCGTACTCCATGAAAAAAACACTTCCTTTTTTTTGTTTACTGCTGTTTACATCTGCACTGCTGAAGAGCCAGATTCAGCCACTCCCAAAGCAGGCGGACAGCGATTACAAATCGTTTATCCGTACTTATGAATCCGTGTTTAAGGATGAAGATCAGACAATCATGCAGGATGAAGTGCCTGAAGGTCCTAAAGGATTTTATCCGGCATTCAGGCTGCCGGAGTGGTTTTTCGAAGAATGGACCGTGCATCAGGACAAAAGAACGGCCATCGGGATTTCCGATCCGGGAACAGATTCAGTGCAGGGTTTCCACCAGGCAATGATGCGTGCGTTAGCACTGGCGGTTTTATCCGAAAAAGCACAGATCGAAAACGTACTCGACAATTACTACTTCGACAATGAAGGAAAAAAAACTTTGGGTATGTTCAATTCCTTCACCGTACTGTTTGCTTCAAAATCGTTCAGCTACAAGTCAATAGTTGTCGAAAAGCAGCTAATGACCCCCTTTGGGGAAACCATCCTGCTGATCAGCTTTCCGCAAGCCAAGCCATCCGAAATTCAGGATGGCGAAATCACCTTTAGGGTCGAAAACTTTGAATCAGAGCAGACAAAAATCAGGAAACCGGTTGTTCTCGGACAGTTGATGAGTCATATCAGCTACACTGACACACTTGGTCAAAGGCACACCCTGCAATGGCAGCGAAGTTTTTTACGAAATGGCACAAGCATACAGTCAGGATCAGATACGCTGACTCCCCTCAACTTTGAAAAGTTTACGGCTTACACTTCACCCCTGCAACCTGACACTGCGGGGTCAACCGACAGTTTTCCCCGGTCCTTCAGTCTTAAATACGGTCTGTGGAACAGTCTGCAGCATGCCATAGTTTGCCACCTCGAGCAAATGGATGTATTTGCCTCGCAGGTAAAAAACCTCGACGAACAATCGGGTAAAGGATTTCAGGGATTAACAAGGGTGATTTTCGACGGAGAAGGAGGATTTGGCATCAGAAAAACCGAAGTAGCAGACAACCAGCTATGGCTTCATTTTCGATAAAGCCGGCCGTTTTATCCTGACCAAAACAACCTGCCTTTTGCGCAACACTGGTGAGGGATTCTTCTTTTGAGCCACCCATGGGACTTGAACCCACGACCCGCGCATTACGAATGCGCTGCTCTACCGACTGAGCTAAGGTGGCAAATATGGCAGCAAAAATATAAATTTTGCATTACTGACTTAAAAAATTCCATCCTTCAGCAACCGGACAATAAAACCCTGTGCCAAAATCATCAGATCAAAATTAAATTTTCAACAAGTAATTGTTATGATGTTTTTAATCAGGCAAATAATGTTATCAACAACCCGCCTGTGGATAAATTGATTTGGTTACAGCCTACTTTTGATTGTATCTTGCACAACTTTTTTCATGATTTCTCTCTGACGTATTTTTTTGGAAATCAAGTTTCAATAAATTTCATATAAATATTAATCAGTTATTATTCAATAAGATATGACACTCGATCTTTTTGCTGATTTGGAAAATGAACCGCAGGTAAAAGTAGAGCAAAAACCTGCCGGAAAGGACAAAAAGGAGGTTTACCGCGAGCTGTTTGATAACCGTGAACGTCCAAAATTCGACCAGGAACAGATATTCGCCATAACGCCAAAACCAGCTCCAACAAAACCTGCTGAAAAGAAAATGCTGAAGTCATACTCTGCTGAAGAAATTATGGCTGCAACCAGGGATTATTTCAAAGGCGACGAACTGGCGGCAAAAGTCTGGATGACAAAATATGCCCTGAAAAACAGCCAGGGAGAGATTTTTGAGTTGACTCCCGACGACATGCACCAGCGCATTGCCGATGAAATAGCACGGATTGAACAAAACTATCCCAATCCATTGAGCACTGAGGAAATCTATGAAGTACTCAAAGACTTCAGATACATCGTCCCACAGGGCAGTCCGATGGCGGGAATAGGAAATCAGTTTCAGGTATCCTCGCTGTCCAATTGCTTTGTTATTGGCGATGACAATCCGGCCGATTCCTACGGTGGCATTCTGAAAATCGATCAGGAGCAGGTGCAATTGATGAAACGGCGCGGCGGTGTCGGTCATGACCTTTCACATATCAGACCTGCCGGCAGCCCTGTCAAAAACAGCGCACTCACCTCCACGGGAATCGTTCCTTTTATGGAACGTTACTCCAATTCCACCCGTGAAGTAGCCCAGGATGGCCGCAGAGGCGCTCTGATGCTGACAGTTTCCATCAAACATCCGGATGCCGAAGATTTTATCAATGCCAAAATGGAATCCGGAAAAATAACCGGAGCGAATGTCTCGGTAAAAATTGACGACGAATTCATGCACTGTGTCAGGGAAGGCCTTCCCTATACCCAGCAGTTCCCCGTCAACAGCGACAATCCCATTGTTACCAAAACTATTGATGCCCGCTCACTGTGGAATAAGATTATCCGAAACGCCTGGAAATCCGCTGAACCCGGAATCCTCTTCTGGGATACCGTCATTCGCGAATCTGTTCCTGACAGTTATTCCGACAAAGGCTTCACCACCGTTTCCACCAATCCGTGCGGTGAAATTCCCCTTTGCCCTTACGACAGTTGTCGCCTGCTGGCCATCAACCTGTACGGATATGTGGAACATCCTTTCACCGAAGAAGCCCGCTTCAATTTCGAACTGTTTAAAGACCATGCCCGTATTGCCCAGCGAATGATGGACGATATCATTGATCTGGAAATTGAAAAAGTGGAAGGAATCCTTGCCAAAATAAACGCTGACCCCGAAAGTGACGAGACAAAGCTGGTTGAGCGCAGAATGTGGGAAAAGATCAGGGAAAAGACGCTCCAGGGCAGACGTACGGGCATAGGGATCACCGCCGAAGGTGATATGCTCGCTGCCCTCGGTATGCGCTATGGATCGGAAGAAGCAACCAGTTTTGCCGTAAACGTTCACAAAACCCTTGCGATTGAGATTTATCGCTCGTCGGTCAACCTTGCTGCAGAACGCGGCAGCTTCCTGGTATTCGATTTTGAGAAAGAAAAAAACAATCCTTTCATCAACCGTATTGCCGAAGCAGACCCGAAAATAATAGAAGACATGCAGAAACACGGCCGTCGCAACATTGCCCTTCTTACCATTGCCCCTACGGGAAGTGTGAGTATCTGCACGCAGACAACCTCCGGCATCGAGCCTGTTTTCCTTCCTACCTACAGCCGGCGACGGAAAGTCAATCCAAACGATAAGGATGTAAAAATTTCCTTCGTGGACGAAAGCGGCGATTCGTGGGAAGAATACAATGTCTTTCATCCGAAATTTAAAACCTGGCTCGAAGTGAACGGCTATAACCCCGACGAAGTAGTTGACATGACCCAGGAAGAAATCCAGCAACTGGTGCGCAAATCACCCTATCACAAAGCCACTTCAAACGACATTGACTGGGTTTCGAAAGTGAAAATGCAGGGCGCCATTCAAAAATGGGTGGATCACTCTATCAGTGTAACCGTTAACCTGCCTTCGGATATCAGCGAAACCATCGTCAGCGATGTTTACATGACAGCCTGGGAAAGCGGGTGCAAGGGCATGACCATTTACCGCGACGGTTCGCGTGAAGGCGTTCTGATCAGCAACAAGAACAACGCCGAAACCGAATTCAAAGAAACCAAAGCCCCTCAGCGCCCTCAGAAATTGAAAGCCGATGTAATGTGGTTCACCAACAGCGACGAAAAATGGGTGGCTGTTATCGGACTACTCAACAACAGACCATATGAGATTTTCACCGGAAAAGCCAAAGGATTCTTCGTTCCCGAATGGGTAACCAAAGGATGGGTCATCAAAAATAAAGATAATGACCTGTCAAGATATGACTTCCAGTTTCAGGATTCCGATGGCTACCGGATGACCATGGAAGGCCTTTCACGACAGTTTAACAAAGAATACTGGAATTATGCCAAGCTGATTTCGGGAATCCTTCGTCACGGAATGCCATTGCCGTATGTGGTGGATATTGTGAGCAACCTCGTCCTCGACAGCGACACCATCAACACCTGGAAAAACGGCGTTGTCCGCGCACTGAAAAAATATATCCCCGACGGCACTGTTGCCAAAAAAGGAAAATGCCCGAGCTGCGGCAGCGAAGGAACACTGATCTACCGCGAAGGATGCATCACCTGCTCAAGCTGCGGTTACAGCGGTTGTGAATAAACGAAATCCATAACAGCATGTAACAGAATAATACTGCCAGTCACAGGCATAATTGACAAAAACCGGATAATTTTCATCGCAAAGCCTTGAAAAATAAATTATCCGGTTTTTTTATTTGCAGAAGCCAGAAAACAACCCATACGAAAAACGCCGATCCTGCCCTGTTTGATATTTGTTGTATCCATTTGTTACCCATTTTATTTTCTCCTGCGCGCAATTCCATTTTAATGGGTCTTTCACGGCTTTTTGCCGGCTCTCTGAACTAAAGAAAAGAATAATTAAAATTTAGGTATCAGAAGGTGTAAATTTGAGCAATTTTTTTTTGAGCAAATATTTTTTGTGCTAATTTAATATTTGTAATATTGTCATCAAATTTCAGTGCTTTTATTTCTACTTCATGCATTCTGACTGATTGCTCAATAAATCATGCGAATAAAAATCACCTTCAAACTCCCGCATCACAGGCAGCTACTTACACTCAACTACCAATATCCGCTAAGTTCATGGATTTACAGGGTACTTGAAAAAGGAGACAGAGAATTTTCAAAATTCCTTCATGAGAAGGGCTATCAGTTGGAAAATCAAAAGAAATTTAAACTCTTTACCTTTTCAGGTCTTCAGTTCCCGGCCAAAACCAGTCAGATCATTAAAGGCAGCGACAGAATGGAAATCTTTTCGGGTACAGCGCAACTGATCCTGGCTTTTCAGGTACCTGCTGCAGCCGGAACATTCATTACCGGGCTTTTCAGGGATCAAAAAGCTGAAATTGGCGATCGAATCTCTTCCATGAAAATGGAAGTGGCAAATGTGGAAATGTTGCCCGAACCTGTTATCGGAAGCATGATGAAGATCAGAGCCCTTTCGCCGGTGGTAATTTCAAAACTTGGAGATGGCGACAGATACGAGCAATACCTTAAGCCGGGTGACAAAGATTATGACACGCTCTTTTTCAGAAATCTGACTGATAAGTTCAGCATTTTTGCTTTAAATAATGACGGCAAAAAAGTACTCACCGGTGAAAGGCTGAGTTTCAGGTGTCTTACCACAGCTCCGAAATCCCGTCTGCAAACCATCAAGGCACACACCAGTGAAGAAGTGAAAGTAAAAGGATATCTTTTTGATTTTGAAATAGAAGCCCCGCCCGAACTTATTAAAACAGGACTTGACAGCGGTTTCGGTGCCATGAATGCGCTGGGTTTCGGATGCGGCGAAATTATCAACAACAATGTAAAAAACGAATTATGAACTTTAAAGACTATTACCTGAAAACACCTGAAAATCAGAAATTGCATTTTCTGGATGCGATTATCAGCGAAAACAAGGAATTGCAAAAAGCCTTTATCAATTTTATCAGCGCCGAAAAAACGAAGACGGCAGAAATTTCTTTCAGTAAGTTTACCGAGATCATCAAGAAAACACACCACAGTTACAAAGAAAAATTTGAGTCGGTGGATATGGAAAATCCTGACTGGGAAAGTTACACTTCCTCCTCCTCCGGATACAGAGAAGAATGGGAAATTTATCAGGAAGCAAGCGAACAGGAATTTGAAACCATTTTTGGTGAATTTTACGATGAAGCGCTGAATCTGATTATCCGTCAAAAGTTAGTTGAACTTACCGCCATGCTTACCGGGCTTTTTCAGGCTGCGCAGGATGCTGATGTTCCCGATCCGTTGGATTCGTTTGAAGATGTAAACACCTATCTGGCCGATGAATTTGATGAAATACTGATCAACATCATCGAAAAAATCATGCTGTCAGCAATTTCAGAAAACACCATTCTGCAGGCATCCGAATATTTTTTCAAATACTGCGACAAGATAACTTCAGAAAAAGAACAATTACCTGCTGCCTTTGAGGATTTTTTCATGGCACTTGCAGGCAAAACAAACCAACCTGAAAAATTGCTGACCGATATTGACAGCTCTTCAACCGATAGAAAATTTGTACCCAGACTGGTACTAATGCTTATCAAAATGAAAGGAAACTCCTGGGAATGGCTTCAGTCTGCCGTTCAGTATTACAAAGAAAACAATGATGTGGCAGCTCAACTGCTGGATTATTATTTTGAAAAAAACCGTAACGAATTTATCCGGCTGGCCAGCGAACTGTTTGACAGGCAAAAGCACCACTGGGCGAAACAACTCAGCAAAATGGTAAATCCCGACCTTAACCAGGAGCTGTTCGTTAAAGTATTTTACCAACTTGTAACCGATAACAACCTTATCGAAGATTACCAGAAACTCAGGCCCTGGCTTACAGGTGAAATGCTTGAAAAACTTCTCAGTGAAATCAGCAACAAACCTTTTAAGGTCAGTTTGCTGGCCATCGAAAAACGCTATGAAGAAATCAAAGAAATAGTCGAACGCAATCCCGACGACTGGAGCTATACCGAACTAATCCGCCCGATACTGGCAATATATCCTGAGTTTTGCTTCAATCATATTAAACAAAAGATTTTGCGGACCCTGAAAAACGAAAGAGGCCGAAGCACTTACCAACGCATCACGGAATGGCTTCAAACGGCAGATACCATCCCGGGTTTCAAAGCTGAAAACAGAATACTCGCCCGCGAACTATACAACCACAAACCTGCCCTGCCCGCCCTGAAAGACGAGCTAAGAAAGGGAGGAGTGGTGTGAATGCTTTAAATAAAAAATTAGAAAATACCATTTGAAAAATGAAGAAAACGTTCAAAACGATTGAATATGAATGGCTGACCCGCCCAACCGGCGACCCGTTTGCCGATGCAGGCGGTTTTGCTATTGAATATCTTTCGGAGAAATTCCCCGAAAAGGATATTCTGGAACTGATTGACTACATCACTAAAATCTATGTTGAGAAATGGGGAGGGAAACTTAATGCTTTTTTTCTCAACTCGAAAATTACGCAACCTGCTTTTCAAGGTAATAAGAAAATTGAAGAAACCGTAAAATATTTTGAAGCACTTGTTAAAGAAACAGAACCATCAGAAGTGGGTTACTGCCGAATAACCGGACGAGAAACAAGATTGTTTTTTGGTGGACGAGACAATTCAATAATGACAGGTTCTGGAACATTAATCAACTTTCATCACTTTTTCCAGAAAGGGATTTCACTTTCAAAGGAAGCTCTTATAAGAATACACTTTGTACCATTTGCTTGTCAGCAATTACATGGAAAGATTAGCTTAATGCAAAGCAGCAACGAATTACTAAGCAAATTGTTTGTGAAATTGACTATTGAAAAAAACCTTCATGAAATTGGTTCTGGACTTTCTGAAGGAGTTGCAAAATCT
>RZYY01000266.1 GCA_009930115.1 Sphingobacteriia bacterium
GATCATTGGCTTCAGTGGGACATAAACGGGACTCCGTGAACGGAAAACCGCTGTCCGCTGAAAATAAGGCGGACAGACAATGGCTGTTTTCCAATGACTTGAAATATTACCTCTGCCAAATTCAAGTGTCCATAATGTCTTTGTACCCAAAGATCAGACTCCTGCATATATTCCACAATTCAAAAAACAATCAGATAAACCATATGTTTTTTATGGGATAGCCCGAAACGAGCTGCCACTGGACTTTAATGATTTGCTGTTAAATGAATTCAAAGAAGCAGGCTGGGAATTTTTGTATCTGACAGCAACCTGATCACCGTACATATATACCCTTTCAACACTGTAACCGTTGCTTCCATAACATAAGGGGACCTTATAAGTGATGGTGAATGCAGGATCAGGTATATTACCGGTCATCCCAACGGCGTCCAGATCCTGGCGTATACAGGCATACTGATCAGCCAGAGCATCTTTGGGGGGGGGATAGATAAATTGAAATACTGATGCTGTAAGGAGTCCTCCCAGAAAAAAAACAATGGCCCGAAAATTTTTTTTTAGCTTCATAATACCCTCCATAATTTTAGTGTAATACCAGTTTTTTCTTATGATTCTATCATCTGTAAAACCAATTAAAATGCAGACCTCAGCCACAGACTTCTATTCCGAATCCTGATTCAATAAAACAAAAAAGGGGAAAAACAAAATTCACTGTCCAATTCGCACAAGGCGGACCTGGAGGCTTTCGTTCTTGCTGTAAAAAATAATACCAGCAGTCCCAGAAAAATCACCTGATTTTTTCTTAAACCCCTTTTCTGAACCATTCTTTTCATCATTGTCTTTTCCTTTTTACAATATTTTCATTACAATCAAAATATTTGAGGATAAGCATTTATAAACAATTCCATGGAGCATGCAAACTGATAAACATTATTGCAATCGACATGCCATAAACACTTTTGATATTCAGTGACCATACAAAGCACAGAGAACATTTAAAACGCCGACTTTTCCAGCCAACAAAAATGCCATATGCCAATAAATTTGCCATGCAAAGCAAGGTTATTTAGTATTTTACATTTGGTACGTATTTTGTATTATTTTCTCGATATGAAACAGGCTTTTATTTCATCAGCGAAGAGATCAGGGTCCAAAACAGAGTAACGTACAAAAAAAAGGAGACAAAAATGACATTTCAAAAACTCTTACTGGAGAAAAACATGAATATCTCAGTGCCGTATGCGACAGCCATTAAAAACAATAATCACAGGCAGCCTTCCCGCCGCCTTTTTTAAGGAGTTCTTTCATGCTGAAAAAAACTTTTTTCCCAGGTCGCTACATCCAGGGGCCAAGTGCACTTGAACAGCTCCCTCAACTCATCCTGAACAAGGGAAAGCAGGGGCTTGTTCTCGCATCCGCATCAGCCCGCCGCATCCTTTCAGAAAAAGGAGGGCTGGCAGAACTTCCAGATGTCTGGATCGAATCCTTTTCAGGTGAATGCTGCGAAAAAGAACTTCACCGCCTGGCTGAAATTCTCAAAAAAAAACAGACAGACGTGCTGGTGGGCATGGGCGGTGGAAAAGCCATTGATACCGCTAAAATTGCAGCAGACAGGGCAGGTATTCCAGTCCTCATAGTCCCAACCATCGCTTCCACTGATGCTCCATGCAGCGGCTGTGCCGTGGTGTATTCAGAAGACGGAATTTTTGAATCCGTGCATTACCAAAAATCCAGCCCTGCGGCTGTTCTCGTGGATACGGAGATCATCGTAAAAGCACCTTCACGCTTTCTTGTGGCTGGCATGGGCGATGCACTTGCAACCTGGTTTGAGGCCCGGTCCTGCCACCAGACCCGGTCGCCCAATGTCTGCGGCGGACTTGCCACCCAGGCAGGGATTGCCATTGCAAAGCTCTGTCACGATATTCTCCGCCAATACGGCCCCATGGCAAAAATCTCCGCAGAAAAAGAGCTTCTGACTCCAGCACTTGAGCATGTGGTGGAAGCCAACATCCTCTTGAGCGGCATCGGCTTTGAAAGTGGAGGCCTGGCCTGTGCCCACGCGATCCACAACGGACTCACAGCTCTGGAAGAAACCCATGCCTTCTACCACGGAGAAAAGGTGGCCTTCGGTGTACTGACAGGACTGATTCTAACGGATGCACCGCCAGAAGAAACGCAAGGGGTTTTCGCCTTCTGCGAAGAAATGGGTCTGCCCACTACTCTTGGGGATCTGGGCCTTGTCCGCTGCGACCGGACACGTCTCATGCAGGCTGCGGAAAAGGCCTGTGCTCCCGAAGAATCCATCCACAACGAGGCCGGACGCATCACGCCGGAAGGGGTTCTCAATGCCATGCTGGCCGCAAGTGCCATGGGAGAGAGACGCCGGAACATTGTGCACTGAGAATTTAAAAGACAAAAAACTTGGAAAAACAAATTTTTTAAAATCTGACAAGCATAACTCAAAGGAAACACATCCATGTTAAATATTTTCAGTTAAAAAAATATTATTATTTATTGCATGATGATAAATAAAGATAACATAAATATTTTTTATTAAAACAGGACAACTAAC
>RZYY01000267.1 GCA_009930115.1 Sphingobacteriia bacterium
TAACGACGGCGAGGACATTGATTGGCTGTTTCTGTCTGACGCTGCGCCGAATGAGGATCTGCCGCTGACATACCAAGCTGAGCCGCAGATAAAGTTCTGTCCCAACTGCGGCGCTCCCGTCATCCCCGGCGCACGCTTTTGCGGAAAGTGCGGAACAGCGCTATGAAAATAAAAGGCTAATTTGGATGTGGCTTCAGTTTTCCGTAATCAGTGTGCGTTGCTTTTTGAAATTGAATTCTTCCAAACGAGGGGTGTGCAAAAGCGGTGCATCTTTTAACGATTTGATTTGACCGGTGCATTTTATCAATAGTTAGTGCCTTTGCCAAAAGAAGTACCATCTATTGATAAAAAGCATTTTATCGGTAGGTGGTTTCTTTTTGCCCGAAAAGGCCTGATATCAGATCTTTTCAGGGATTTGGACGGGAAATTGATTCGAATTTGAGGGCTGCAAAATGGCTCGGATCAGAGGAAAATCCCTCAACATTCATCGAAAACGCTCTTGAAATCGTTTTACATTTGAAAAGGTGTTCATAAATTTGCCGTGGGGTGTGCAAATTTCAGAGGGGGTGTGCATTTGAGACGCACAGCAGTACTTAGTACCTTTTACCGCCGTGATTTCATGATCGTGAATAACAGAACAATAATACCAATCACGACTGAGACGACATAAAGCCACAGTTGCAGCGGACCGCTGCCCAAATATTTAAAAGGAAATGGCCCACTAATGATTCGCATATATCGGTCATAATCACTGTGTATCAACCAATATAGAATAAATGGTCCAAGAAGAAGGAGCAGACCCATTAAAATTCCAGTCACTAGGCCTTTATTTATAGAATCCTTACCCATCTTAGAACCCTCCCAAATCAATATCATCGAAATAGATTGTCATTCAATACACATTTCATCACTCGCAGTTTCATACAAATGAATACTCCTCCTAGGTCGCAATAGCCGCCAATTGCGAACTAATAGCAGTCATATATTGGTAATTCCGATATTTATATCCGAAGCTATAACAAATCCATTTAGACCGAATGATGATTCAACAACAAAAATCTTGTAATCTCGCTTCTCGAGCTCTGATTTGAGCGAGTCAATGTTATTGACAGTTATCAGTGGGAATCCATATTTTATTGAGTTGATAAGAAAATCATTGTGTTTCTCTATAAAGGAGCCGATGCTTTCTTGGTAAATTCCGAAAATGACATTTGACAGTATCACGTAATCAAATTTATGCGCCAGCAACCCTGAAAATTCGATTATTGCAGACTCCTTCTCATTGTATTTTGTTGCCATTGTCAGGATACAATTTTCAATATCAACTTGATAGGAAGTGATAATGTTATCGTGAACCAAAGAGGTGTAGTCAATTGGCTCTTCTTCATGAAAATTAACTTTTAAGGCATTGCTTTGCTTTTTGTGTCTTTCATTGTTTTTTATCATCTTTTTATTCCTAAACTCTTATTTTTCTTCCCAAAAGCCGCCAATTGCGACTCAGGCCCTTC
The DNA here is from genome assembly GCA_009930115.1 of Sphingobacteriia bacterium. Taxonomy (GTDB): domain Bacteria; phylum Bacteroidota; class Bacteroidia; order Bacteroidales; family 4484-276; genus RZYY01. The sequence goes on from RZYY01000267.1 coordinate 1,509, forward strand.
TTCTGATATTTATAGTGTACACATTTTCATCCTTTGCATTTTTTGAAATTTCCTCACCCTGAAAATATTCAACTTGATATGTCGAAAGGTAACCATCAGTATCATGTGTGAAAATGGTACGGCTGTGATTCAGCAGTTTTATATCTGGTAAAAACTCATAGTAATCTGTGGAGGTTAATTGATTATTGCTATATCGATAGACTTCTTTTTGATAATTGGAAACTGCAATTTCAGATAACGAAAACATGCAATTAATATATTGGAATATTTGACCGTCTTCGTACAAACATTCTGTTACTTGCCTGAGTTTATTAAACCTGTCAAAGGTAATACCAATTATTTCGTTTTGTTTTCCAATCAAGGCTTCAAAAGTTTCAAATTCAGAGTGTGGGGACTTCCTTATTAATAGCAAGTTATGGTTTGTATCGAAATTGTATTCATATGAAATTTTACTTCGAGAAGTAATTCTTGAGAGAATTTTACCTCTATTGCAGTTCCCAATTGTCAAATCATATGTTGGGCTGGGATTATAAAATCCACGGTGGAGATTTTCGCCCCCAACAGCATACTGAACTATAAAAGTTTCAGCTGTTCTTTCTTCAACAAGTGAAGCTTGTTCATTTTTATATTGCTCTGCAATTTGAACAATTCGCTCACATTCGAAGAAAAACGGCTCGCAGATAGATGCATTCTGAGGTGTCTTCAAATATATCTCTTGTTCCTTTATCGCCTCAAGAAAATCCATAAAATTCCTCGACAATTATTTTCATATTCCCCATTTGCATGTTCGCAATAGCGGTCAATTGTGAACCTTTCTTATTTTACGCCACCCAAGTTGGTCCGGTTTTCAACAAGCTCCATTGACCGTCTTTGAATCCAATCTCCAAATCATCTATACCCTGTGTTGCAAGTCCATCGCGAGAGAGGGATACGTTGGCAGTTATTTTTGATCCGGAAATTCGAACATCTTTGATCGTGATCAGGACACCTTTTTCAAAATAGGTATCAGTGATAAAACCTTCTGACTCAAGCTGGGCATAGGTCTTAT
>RZYY01000268.1 GCA_009930115.1 Sphingobacteriia bacterium
TAAAAGTACCCGCCTGATGGCCCAGGACGACAAGAACGAATGTAACATCGGAGATACCGTGCGCATCAGCGAAACACGGCCTCTGAGCAAGAATAAGTGTTGGAGATTAGTTGAAATTATCGAAAGAGCTAAATAGTCATGATACAGAAAGAATCAAGATTAACAGTTGCCGACAACAGTGGCGCCAAAACAGTACTCTGCATAAGCCTTCTCGGAGGTACCCGCAGACGCTATGCATCCATTGGCGATACTATCGTTGTCAGTGTGAAAAGTGCCATTCCAGCTGGGAACATCAAAAAAGGCACCGTTTCGAAAGCAGTGGTAGTGCGGACCAAAAAAGAAATTCGCCGCCCCGATGGAAGTTACATACGTTTTGATGACAATGCTGTTGTGTTGCTCAATAATGCAGGCGAAATGACGGGGACCCGTATTTTTGGCCCAGTTGCCCGAGAATTGAGGGAAAAACAGTATATGAAAATTGTATCACTTGCACCCGAAGTACTTTAAAAATTCGAAAAACAATGACAAAGCAAAAACTGCATATCAAAAAAGGCGATAACGTACTGGTACTCTCCGGTGATTCCAGAGGTCAAAAAGGTAAAGTGCTTGTGGTTGATACCGAAAAGCAAACTGCTATAGTAGAGGGAGTCAAAATGGTGAGTAAGCACCAAAAACCCAATAAGGAAAATCCTCAGGGCGGAATTATTAAAAAAGCATCGCCAATCCACATTTCGAATCTGATGGTTGTTGACGGCACCGGAAAAGCCGCCCGCATTGGTCGAAAACTGGATGAAAAGAAAAATAAACTGGTTCGCTATTCAAAAAAATCAGGGGAGGTAATTAAATAATGAGTTACGTACCAAGACTAAAAGAAAAATATCGCAGCGAAATTCACCCTGCACTTTTCAAGCAGTTTGAATTTAAAAGCCCGATGCAAGTACCAAGATTACTTAAGATCGTTGTAAATCAAGGTCTTGGTGATGCAATTGCCGACAAGAAACTCATTGAGTCAGGTCTTGTGGAAATGGCACAAATCACCGGACAAAAAGCCGTTGCAACAAAATCCAAGAAAGACATTTCCAATTTTAAACTTAGAAGAGGAATGCCTGTTGGCGTGAAAGTAACCCTGCGAGGTAACATGATGTACGAATTTCTGGATCGTTTAATTTCGGTTGCTATACCTCGTGTACGTGATTTCAGAGGAATCAGCGATAAAGGATTCGATGGCCGTGGCAATTACACACTTGGTATTACCGAGCAGATCATTTTTCCCGAAATCAACTTTGACAAGGTGAACAAGATCAACGGTATGGATATTACTTTTGTAACATCGGCTGCCAACGATAAAGAGTCACTTGCTTTGCTCAAAGAATTCGGATTACCATTTAAAAATCAAAAACAATAACTGATCTATGGCAAAAGAATCAATGAAAGCCAGGGAAGTCAAGAGGAAAGAACTTGTTGACAAATATGCCGAAAAGCGTGCAGCGCTTAAAGCAGCCGGCGATTATGAAGGACTGCAAAAATTGCCCATAAATTCAAATCCCATCCGCCTGCACAACCGCTGTCAACTCAGCGGCAGGCCTAAAGGCTATATGCGGCATTTTGGCATTTCCCGTATTAATTTCCGTGAAATGGCTTTGAAAGGACTTATCCCGGGTGTTAAAAAAGCAAGTTGGTAAAAATCAGCATTTGAAACTAAATAATAATCAAGGAAATATGTTAACTGATCCCATTTCAGATTATATCACAAGAGTTAGGAATGCCATTATGGCCGGCCATCGTATTGTGGAAATTCCTTCGTCGAAAATGAAGAAAGAGATGACAAAAATCCTTTTCGAAAAAGGATACATCCTGAATTATAAGTTTGAAGATGAGAAATTTCCTCCTGTGATAAAAATCGCATTAAAGTATCACCCGGTTACCAAGCTTCCGGCAATCAACTCCCTTAAAAGAGTCAGCCGTCCGGGCTTAAGAAAATTTGTCGGTGTGGATGAATTGCCCCGCGTACTTAACGGGCTTGGTATTGCCATCATTAGTACATCATCAGGATTGATGACCGACAAAGAAGCACGGAAGCAAAATGTTGGCGGTGAAGTAATTTGTTACATCAGCTAAAGAAGGAGAAAAAATGTCACGTATAGGAAAACTACCGGTTACTATCCCTGCAGGTGTCGAGGTAAAAGTTTCCGACAAAAATATGGTTACCGTAAAAGGAAAACTCGGAACACTCGAACAGCAAGTCCACCCCGACATCACGGTTAAAGTGGATGGAAATATACTGCGGGTCGAACGTCCTACCGATCAGAAACGCCATAAAGCCATGCACGGACTTTATCGCTCGCTGATTCATAATATGATACATGGTGTTTCACAAGGCTACAAGATAGAGCAGGAGCTTGTTGGTGTGGGTTATAAAGCTTCATCCAACGGAAGAGCATTGGAACTTTCATTGGGATTTTCGCATAACGTGGTCGTTTTAATGCCCGATGAAGTAAAGGTGGAAACTGTTACCGAAAGAGGTAGAAACCCCATAATAACACTGAAAT
>RZYY01000269.1 GCA_009930115.1 Sphingobacteriia bacterium
TTTTTCGCTGTTTTGTCATTTTTCCCTGCATATATTCCTGCAAATATACCTTGTTTCCTTCAACTGACAAACTTATGGGTGTTTTTCAGCAGAACCTAATTACCGTCAATTAAAAAAAAATGGCAGCCTCATTGATGAAAACTGCCATTGGTGATATATAATAGAGGGGGATTTACCGGATGAAAATATAATCAGCGTTCCTGTAACCTGACAAGTCTCTGTGCCAGTCACTATGTGTTTGTCCTGCGGATTCTGCCCAACTTGACATGAGCAGATACCCCTGTGTAATTTGTGCTTTTTCGACAGGATAATCAAATGAATCAACAATGTGAATGGCCCAGGGGAGATTATTTGTTGTTTTGTAATATCTGTTTTGCTCCGGGTCAGTATTGTCATGAAATGTACCGAATAAAGTGCCATCAGCCAGGTTTGTTGGTAACTGATCAGCCAGGTGAATTTCGCTGCTTCTCTGCTGATTGGTAAAAATGAACGGATTGTATGGAGGTAGTCCGATATTGGTAACGGGAGTTGGTTCCTGCAGTGCAATGATAATCTCAATCGTTTGTGGATCAACGTAATTGGCATTGGGATCAGTATTTATTCCGATACCATTTCCGGGATAAGGCATGACCTTGTATCCATTATCAAAAACAATGATTACGGCATTTTCCTGATTAGCTTCTGTGTTGTTGGAATTCAGCGTGATAAGCTCATCAAACAGTTGCTGACCACTTACATTTTCTATATCTTCGGAAGGCAGAGGAAGCAGAAAACCAAATCCATTTTTGAATGATGCTCCCATAGCTCGCAAAGTAAAAGAGGCCAGGATTTCGACAACCTGATTACTTCCGTTGGTCACCTGATTGATATTGTAGTCAATTACCATATCATTAAAATCGTAGTCACCTTTGGCAGGCCATAAATCTTCAAAAGCAAGAGTACCAAAACCGTTTTCCGACGGATAAAAATTATTGAAAGCTCTTTGCGGGTCTTCAGGATATTCATCAAACTGATCAGAAACACCATCATTATCAATATCGCTTGATGTATAAGTTATTGTTTCAAAACCGGTAAGATCAACAGCCTGAATAGGGTTGGCAGTAACGTAAAACAATGCATCATTGAAATCATCGTCAGAGTTGGCTGTACGATTGAGGTCTTCAAATCCGAGAATAAACAAATCACGCCCGTTGTCGAAAAGATGAACTGCATGTTGCTTTTTCAAAGGATCTGCTTCAGGATTTAGTAAAGGATTTGAAAAATAAATTCCATTACCATTGGTAATATTTCCACCCGAAAATCCATTCGCAATCAATACCCATCCGATTGCCGTATTTGGTTGAAACTGCCCAAGATATACTTTGTTACCCGACACAAGTCCTCCCCCGCTTCCGCTAAAGGAAACATTCGGGAAAATGATCCTGATGGTATCAATTTGATCAGGTGAAGCCGGAGGATTATTCATGTTGTAGGTATAATACCCCAAAACATTGCGATAACCAGCGCCTTCGTGGATAAAAGTCACCCATACATCAGATGCTTCAAGTAATTTGAAATCATATTCATTATCCGGATCGAGATAATTCGGATTATACATGGGAACAGGCTGTTTTTCAGGAAACGAAGCATTGATATCATTTAGAAATGCAGGATCAATTATATCGTTTTCAGGTTCAAGGTAAAGCGGAACCCCGTTGGAAGTATAATCACCCATTGGAAAAAATATGGAATTAACAGATTTGAAAGGTATTGCACCACTTTTGAAATTCTGAACCTGTGAACCTCCTAAAATTACATTCACCTGATTATTGCTGATGCTTACTTCAGTTTCGCTTGGTAAACCAAGATATTTAGTGGCAATAACAACTTTTGTGGAATAGGCCGGTAAAAAATGTTTGACACTGAAAACCCCTGAAGCATTGGTAACGCCGCTGGATAACCGGACTCCTCCATTTTCGGCAAAATCGGTCAGGATATCTATTCTGACACTGCTTAAAGCAACATCCTTATTCGACAAAGTTGTAATGGTAAAATCAATTTCGTTTACCGTTTTAAAATCAAATCCATCAGGAATATTCAAATCATTGATGTTCTGTATTTGCGGTTCTCCTGTCTGATCTCCGTCAACTTTATTACAAGAAACCATCACAGTCATAAATGCGATTGCTGTTATGAAAACTAAAATTGAAATATTATTCTTCATCATATGAATTATCTTTTTTAATTGTATGATTATATAGTGTCTATTTTTATGCCACAAATTTTTCAAATCATTAAAAAATTGATTATCAAATCATTAAAAATTTCCAAAACAGTTACAATTTTCCCAATTTTGGAATTTTGTAACAATTCTGGAAAAAATCCGGAGGACTAACGGTTTGGAAAAGGCTAATCAGGGGCTGCTGAAAAATCCCAAAAGCCCATTTTGAAAGCAAATATTTCGGTGCGTTGCACCTTAAAAATTCCTTGTAATCCTTTGTTCTACCAATATTTCGCCACGCTTGTCCCGACTAATTCGGGGCTGTGGCTGAAAATCGCAGGTGCAGC
>RZYY01000270.1 GCA_009930115.1 Sphingobacteriia bacterium
TTGAAAAAGAAAAAGAAAATCTGGTACAACAGATCGGTCAATTGACCGTGGACATCAACTGGTTAAAAAAAAAGTTAATATGATACCCTTATCCATACGTAAAAAAATGATTAACAAGAATAAAAGGTCTGCCACTTTAAGTCATCAGTGCGATCTGTTAGGCATAGCGCGCAGTACACTTTACTACGCTGCATCTGTCAAAAGCAACCAGGATTGGGTTCTGATGAAGGAGATTGACATGTTGTACCTGGAAAATCCAACCCGTGGTACCCGGCGAATGACCAAAGAACTCAGGAAATTGGGTTATAATACCGGAAGGTATCATGTTCGCACTCTGATGCAAATCATGTGTTTGAAAACGGTTTACTGTCGTCCACGAACCACGGTAATTGATCCTGACAGGTACAAATACTCCTATTTGTTGCGCAATCTTGACATCTGTCGCCCCAACCAGGTATGGGCACTTGACATCACCTATGTTCCCATGCAAAAAGGCTACATGTATCGGGTTGAGATACTGGATATTTACAGTCGGTTGATCGTTGGTTGGAGTTTGTCTAATACGATGGAAGCCGAATGGGTGGTAAATACCCTGAAAACTGCCATTTCAGGATATGGTAAGCCGGAAATCATCAATTCTGATCAGGGGAGTCAGTTTACTTCAGATGCATCTGTTGATTATGTAAAAAGTCTTGAAACGGTCAAATACGGGTGTATTTCCCTGCATCATCCTGAAACCGGGTATGAACTCCATGAGGTTTGTACACAATTTATCAACTATTACAATGAAAAACGGGATCATTCATCAATCGGGGATGTACCGCCAATAAAAGCATACAGGAGGGCAGCATGAGTTATCAACAAATATTCAAAATTATGAGTATCCCCCGGACCCCCTCATTTCAGCAAATACAATTATTTTTGTATAAAATATTGTCCAATGATATTAGACCATCTCACCAAAACAGCATAACAATGAAACGTTTAAAAATTGGTTTATCACTTTACACAAAAGCGAGGAGGAATAAGTTTATTAGGATTTATCCATTCATATTAAGTGGTTTAATTTTGATTCTCAATTATGGATGCAAGAAAGAAGAAGACATAGCTACAGAAGAAAAAATAGGCAAAGCAGAAGACCTTCTGAACCTCAGTCCTGAATACCAAGCAGGTACTTATCGCAACATAGATAAGATATTCAATACCCGTGTATTCAAACGTGGGGACAACGTTTTTCCATTACCACAGTCAGCAAAGCCTTTGGTTACGGTTGAGTATTCACCGGATGGTGTAAATACTTATGACATTGATGATTTTATTGCCAGGAACTATGTTGCTGGTTTGCTGATACTAAAAGATTGTGAAATTGTACTCGAACGTTACGAACAAGGTAATAATGCCACTTCAAAATGGACTTCCTTTTCAGTAGCCAAATCCATTACCTCCATACTTATCGGAATGGCTGTACATGACGGAAAAATAGCTGACATCAATGATTTGGTAACTTTTTACCTTCCTCAAATGGCTGGAAGTGCTTACGATGGTGTTACTATCAGGCAACTCCTTCAAATGTCGTCAGGAGTATACTGGAATGAAGATTACAGCGATCCCCAGTCAGAAATTGCTGCTATGTTTCAGGTAATTCTAAATGAACAAGCAGGAGGTCATCTTGAATTGCTGTCAGGACTTCCTCGTGTTGCCAGGCCCGGAACAATCTTCAATTATAGTACTGGTGAAACTTTTCTTGAAGGTGCGGTACTCTTTGCAGCCCTTGGCGGGGAAACGCTCTCCGGATATCTCGAAAGAAAAATATGGGCTAACATGGGAATGGAAGCTGATGGCTACTGGTTGTTGGAATCGCCTGATGGAATTGAAACTGCTGGCGCCAATGTGAGTATGACATTGCGTGATTATGGCAGATTTGGTATGTTATTGCTCAACAATGGAATCATCAACGGTACGCCCCTGCTTCCAAATGACTGGATAAACCAGGCAAGCCGACCGGCACCAGATGCGCCACAATGCGATTATGGAGTTCTTTATTCTGGTTATAACACCACCAATTATCCTTATTACTATCCCCTTGGTTATGGTTACAATTGGTGGTCTATGCCAGAAACCGACTGGGGAAAATGGGAGAACCTTAATAATCCTGAATGGTGGGGCGAATATTCCATCAATGTTTCAGATCAGGCATTTTCGAACCTGAAAGGCAGCTACCTTGCTCAAGGCATTTTTGGTCAGTTTATTCACGTCAACCCACAGGAAAACATGGTTACGGTAATCTGGAGCACATGGCCCGAAGCATGGATAGATCCGCTTGAGTATGAAGTGTATTGTTTTATAAACGCGGCAACAAACACCTTGAAGTAAAAACATACAGCCAAAGGATGGACAATCTTACCTTTTTCACTTCTTTACATATCATCACGCTTAATAGTCATTAATCCGTAACTTTTCCATTTTACGTAATATGCAATCCAATTTTTGCGAATAAGTCAAGGCTTTTCTTTGTTGTTTCTGCGTTATGCCAGGTTTGATTGA
>RZYY01000271.1 GCA_009930115.1 Sphingobacteriia bacterium
CCGCTTATGGTTCCACTGTCTTCATCAAAATCTCCCCAGACCAGTGCGCGATACAGACGATCGATGGTATGATCAAAAAACTGCTTTGCCAGATATGTTTGCGCAAATTCTTCTTTGGCCACCAATAGTAACCCGCTTGTATCCTTATCGATACGATGTACCAACAACGGAAAATGCTGATCTGATTTGCCTTTGCTGAAATGATACAACAACGCATTTACGAGTGTATGATCAAAATTGTTGAAACCCGGATGAACAACCATTCCTGCTTCCTTTTCAACAACAGCCAGCTGTTGATCTTCATAAACAAATGTCAGCGGAATTTCTTCAGGCAATATTCCCAGTTCATGCGGTGGTTGCGGCAAAACGACAACAATTTCATCAGCGGGTTTAATCTTGTAATTTGGTTTTACCGCTTTGCCATTCACAAGGATGCATTCAGCACGGGCTGCACTCTGAATCCGATTGCGGCTAACCTTGTTTCCAATTCTGTCAGACAAATATTTATCAATCCGCAGCTGAGCCTGACCACGATCAACAACAATCCGGAAATGCTCAAACAACTCCCTCTCTTCATCGGGCAGTTCATATGAATCCAGGTTGTTATTTATTTCGTCAGAATCCATTTAACAAATACCGGATGTTCCGCGTTTTTTTCAATCATCAGAGTATAATATCCGGGCGCAATATCTTCAGTGCTCATTGTATTGTCGCATCTGATGCGCTTTACAACACGTCCATTTAAATCAATGACCGAAACTGTTTTGGACTGATTGTCATTGAATTGTATCGCAGCACAGTCATTACAGGGATTAGGAAAAACAGAAGTAAATGTTTCCGTATCACTCATTCCAACATGCTGATAAGGCGAATCTCCAACAATAATTCTGATCATCGGAGTTCCTGCATACAATGTGTTATACCAGTTTCCATCGACATTATAGAAGAAAGATCCGCTGCGGTCATTATTAAGATCATAGCCAAGATTGAGCACCTCGCTGCTTGTCTGTTGCCATCCGACATAGATGCGACCACTGACCGGAAGCGGATTATCAAGCACGTAAGTATGAAAAGCATTAAACCCATGCTCAAATTCAGGACGCACTCCCATTTGCTGATAAATAATATTACCGGGCACACCTCCATTATCATCCCAAATGGTCAGATAAAAATAAATCTGATTGGCATCGTTCACAACGCGATTAAAAAACATTTGAACAGACTGCAAAGTATCAGGCATATTAAGTGTAAACATATAAGCAGCCCTTGCCGAGTTCACCGTCAGGCCATAACCAGCTTCGCAGGAACCATCATCAGGCGCAAAATAATTATAAAAACGCTGATAAAAAGCCAATGTATCGTTCGATGCAACCGGATCGCCAATGGTAGCCGTATTGACAGACAGATTCACTTCAAATTCGGCATTTTTCGAAACAGCTGAACTGAAAGTGTAAGGAATCGGACTGCGATAAAAAGCAGTATCGGTCAAAGGGTTCAGATTGGAAGCGCTGAGGCCTGAATTGTAATCACCCGTTGTTCCGGACAAATCATCAACAGTCAGACGTTCTGTTACATTGAGCAGACTTTCAGATAAATTGGCATAAGGTGCATTAATTTCCGGCGACATTTCTGCAGCGCTATTGGCAAGGAAATGATTCCATGGCATGGAGAAATAATTCTTCAGCAATGTTTCATGACGTTCGCCGAAAGCAAGATCGGTCGGAACAGAATCAGCAGCATCGCGCTCACTGTCGAGAATAATATAGTCTATATTCCAAAAATCGGCATTAGAAGCCCATGTCGGGAATGAAAGATCGGCATAGCTTGCATAATTTCTGAATCGGAATCTGAAACCATCTGTCATGAATGCAGTATCAGTAATCGGCAGCATAACACATTTCCACGGACTTCCGTTGGTTGCAATAAAATCATTGAGCGAAGAGCCAGGAGCCGCCCAGACCTGAATCCAGGCATTCTGATTGGCCGCATAAAATTCAAGCAGCAACGAATCTTCCACATCCGGTTTTTCACCCAAACCCTGCGGTTGATAAAAGAAACTGAAATACAATGAATCAGCAATGCTTGTTGCATGAGGTGTTCCGGTAAAGACAGAATCAAGGCGGATATCGTATGAAGTCAGCGTATCAGCAGCAAAAGCAAAGCTGGATCCATGATTATAGAGATACCCATAAGCATCGAGCCCATCGAAAGTGGCTACACCCATTGAAATTGGAGCAAAAGCATTGCCGGTATTTATAAAAGCAGTACTGTCTGAAAACCTATTGGGATCAGGATAAACAAAAGTAGCAGAGAAATCTTCCAGAAAAGGCATTGTCAAAATAGCGCGATTGTTCTTGCCCGCAAGAGGTTCCTGCTGAATGATGGATTGATTCATTCCTGATGGAATAAGGATTTCCTGAGCATTGACTGCTGAAAAAAACATCAGAAAAGAAAGAACCGCAAAAATATTACGCATAAGATTACCGATTTTATTCATACCAGAGATCAACAGATTCACCAACACTTACTT
>RZYY01000100.1 GCA_009930115.1 Sphingobacteriia bacterium
AACAAACGATTTTTGACATGCTTATTCAGCGGATGGTTAGTGGTAAACCCATTACTTATCAGATGATTATAATAAGTAACTAATTTGACACCTCAAAAAGATTATTTGACCAGTAGGATAAATATGCACGAAAACCGGTATTTCATCAGAATTGAGAGAGAAATGCCGTCAGATTATCGCTTCTTTTCAGTTTAAGTTTCTTACGTAATCTGGTTCTTGCCATTTCAATACTTCTTACACTTTGGTGAGTGATATGTGAAATGTCTTTGGTTGACATATTCATTTTCAGAAAAGCCGAAATCCTCTTTTCGTTATTCGAAAGTTTTGGAAATCTTTCATAAATATTATCGTAGAAAGATTTATTGATCTGCTCGAAGGTCATTTCAAACTGATTCCAGAAATCCTCCGTTTTATTCTCCTGCAGCATATTCATCATTTCCTGCAGCTCTTCAAAAACATTATCCGGTTTTCTGCTAAGGATTTCATCGACTTTTTCAACCAAGTTGTTAAAGAGTTCAGTTTTTTCAATTAGTTGGGCGATTTTTGAGCTAAGTTCACGATTTTTTGATTCAAGCTCTTGTTCAAGCTTATCTTTTTCGCTTTCCAACAAGAGGTTTTCATCTTTCTCAACAATTTTCTGTACAGTCAGATCTTTAATGAAAGCGCCCATTTGAACCGGCAGTCCAAACTGATCCTTGATAATCCATCCTTTTACCAGTGCCTGAAGAATATTACCGTCCTTTTTTGTATAGTTGCGTTCTACAGTATCAATGGTATCACCAAACAGGATTGAATTTTTCAATGTAGGAAGTTCATTTGCTTTATCCTCACCGGCCACAATATCGAAATAATTCCTGTTTTTCAGGTCATTTTCCGTATAGCCGGTCATATTGCGAAATGCGCTGTTTGTTTTGATTATTTTTCCGTCAAGTTCCATCAGCAAAATTCCATCGGGAGAAGTGTCAAACAGCAGTCGGAATTTCTTTTCGCTTTCTATCAGGGCATCTTCTGCATTTTTTCGTTCAGTAATCTCAATAGAAAAACCAATGACACCAATAATTTCACCACTGAAAGTTTTGTATGGTATTTTATCAGTAATAAACCAACGATTGGGATTATTTAGCAGCGGTTCAATAATATTTCTTTTAGGAATACCGGTTTGGATAACTTCAAGATCATCTTTCCAGAATTGTTCAGCAAGATTTTTATCCATGATGAAATCCGAAACTTTTTTACCGGAAACAATATCCATATTCAATCCGGTAATATTCTGATATGCTTTATTCATGGCAATCAGACGGTTTTCAGTATCTTTTGCAAAAACCAGAGCTGGAATTGAATCAAGAAGTAATTGTCTGAAATATTGTTCTTTATAATGTTCACGCAAAATAATCTGCTGATCGGAGATATCCCTGATGTAGCATGCATAAGCCGATTGGCCCGCATATTGCGTTGAACGGCAATGCACAGCAGCTTCAATTGTGCCTCCGGTAATTTTTTTTGCGGTACTGTCGAAAGAAAATGCGCCTTTTGTGATTACTTTTTCTTTGATAGTATTCCATTTGTAATGGTATTTGGAAAAGAATTTCTGAATGCTCACTTCCTCAGATGTTTGAGGATCAATCCCAAACATTGTTTTGGTTATGTTGTTGGTAAAAACGATATTATCGTTTTCATCGGCTACAATAATGGCGATCGGGGTATGATCCAGCAGTGTGACGAAATCTGAGTTTGACATGATTTAGTTTTAAATTTTAGTAATTAACTACAAAATTAAAGAAAAAGAAAACATAATGTGAAAATTATTTACTTGCAAACAATCGCAAAATATCATTCCCATTGGCAAATATCAATAAACCAAAAAGAATAACCATTCCGACAATTTGTGAATATTCCAGAAATTTATCACTGGGTTTGCGCCGTGCAATGATTTCGTATAGAAGAAACATCACATGGCCACCATCAAGTGCCGGTATTGGCAAAACATTTAAAATGGCCAGCATAATCGACAAAAATGCTGTTAAACCCCAAAATGCCTGCCAGTTCCAGGTGGAAGGGAAGATTGATCCGATAGTTATAAATCCACCTATTGATTCGTAAGCTTTTACTTCTTTGGAAAAAAGAAGCCGCATTTGTTTAAGATAACTCGAAACACCTTCAAAGGCTTTGGATGCTCCTGCAGGAATAGCTGCAAGAAGTGAATAGTTTTTTTCTTTAAAATTAAAAAACTGTGCAGGGTTCTGCGGATAAACGCCAATGACTCCTTCAGAAGCTACTTGAACGGGTTTCTCTAAAGTATCACCGTCTCTTATTACGGATATGGTCACCTGCTCTCCTTTGAATTTTCTGATTTCCTCCCTGAATTCATCGAAAAAGAAAGTGGGTTTGTCATTGATTCCGATAATCTGATCGCTCACTTCAATACCGGCAAGCCTGGCAGGTGAGTCGCTTGTAAAAGCACCTGCAATAAATGGATAACGAATGCCGATAAACTCAGTACTTCGATGATGGATCAGCTTATTAAGAAAGCCATCAGGAATGGTAATATTTTCACTTTTGCCATTTCTCATAACCTGAATTGACTTTGCTTCTTCGATAATAATTTGTGAGGGGATTTTATGAAAATCTTCCACAGGTACATTATCAATTGAAAGTATCTGATCGCCGTTTCTCAGACCCATTTCGCAGGCCAGCGAATCTGCAGTAATCCCGTACTTCACTTCCGAAGTTGGCAAGTACTGCTCGCCCCAGCTAAAAAGCATAATGATATAAATCCCGATTGCAAGCAGAATATTCACAATTACTCCTCCAAGCATAATAATCAACCTTTGCCAGGCTGGTTTTGACCTGAACTCATAGGGCTGTGGAGGCTGCTTCATTTGCTCCTTGTCCATCGATTCATCAATCATTCCCGATATTTTAACATATCCTCCGAGAGGCAGCCAACCCATTCCATACTCTGTTTCTCCGAATTTAAACTTGAACAAAGAAAACCAGGGATTGAAGAAAAGATAAAATTTCTCAACCCGGGTTTTGAAAATTTTAGCTGCAATGAAATGGCCAAATTCGTGAAAGATTACAAGAATTGAAAGGCTGAGAACAAGTTGAGCTGCTTTAATTAATATTTCCATTCTTTTGTTTTGTTAAAAATAACTTTTGACTAAATGCTGTGCGTAGGTTTTGGTTTCTTTATTTGTTTCTATTAAATCCTCAAAATCAGGCTTTTCAATATAACTAATGTCCTCCATGCATTGTTCAATAACTGAGGTAATTTGCAAAAATCTGATTCGGTCTTTTAAGAAAGCTTCGACGGCAACTTCGTTTGCAGCATTGAGGATACATGGCATATTCCCCGCCTGTCTGATTGCAAAATAAGCAAGATCAAGATTTCTGAAATTTTCCCGGTCAGGGGGGGAAAAAGTAAAAGCTGTCTGACTGGTAAAATTAAATCGTGGAAGCGGGCTTGGTATTCTGGTGGGGTATGACAAAGCAAATTGAATTGGTAAACGCATATCCGGCAGCCCCATCTGTGCTTTCATGCTCCCGTCAACAAACTGAACTATCGAATGAATAATGGTTTGCGGATGGATTATCACGTCAATCTGAGAAATATCTAAGTTGAACAACCATTTTGCTTCGATTACCTCTAAGCCTTTGTTCATCATTGATGCTGAATCAACTGTGATTTTTTGCCCCATTTCCCACTTTGGATGATGCAGGGCATCTGAAACGGTAACATTTTCGAGAAATAACTTGTTTTTACCAAAAAAAGGGCCCCCGGAAGCGGTAAGGTAAATCTTTTCTATGCTGTCGGATTTTTCACCGGCAAGGCATTGAAAAATTGCAGAATGTTCGGAATCTACCGGAAGAATGGTCACTTCATTTTCTTTTGCAAGTTGTGTGATTAATTCACCAGCTACTACCAATGATTCTTTATTGGCCAGGGCAATTGTCCTGTGGGCTTTCAGAGCGCTAAGCACCGGTTTTAATCCTGCAAAACCAACCAGTGCAACAAGAACAATATCAATATCTTCTTGTTCAACAATATTATTTATCTCCTCAGAACCGGCATATACCCTGGTACCTGATCCATAAAGCGCTGATTTAACCTTTTCGTATGAATCTTCACAACCAATGACAACAGCGTCAGGCTTAAATTCAATAGCCTGTTCTATCAGTTTGTCTGCACTATGGTAAGCTGTCAAAACGGAAACCCTGAAATTCAGGGGATTATTTTTAATAACTTCAAGTGCCTGTTTTCCGATAGATCCTGTTGAGCCAAGTATTGCAATATTTTTCACTAATTGCTGGAAATAATAGACTACAAAAATACAACATTTTTTAGAATGAGATAAATTGTTCGGGGTCAACCGGATTGCCCTCGTACCACAACTCAAAATGCAGATGTGGACCAGTCTGCAGCTCTCCTGAAGCACCAACAAACGAGATTATTTCTCCTGCTTTAACTGCCGTCCCCTGCTGTTTAAGTAAACTTGAGTTATGCTTGTAAACAGAAAGTAACTGGTGTTGATGCTGTATGCAAACAATGTAGCCTGTTTCAAGAGTCCAGTCAGAGAAGATAACCGTTCCGTCAAGGATAGATTTTATTGATTCATTTTCATTGGCAACAATGTCTATTCCAAAATGTCGTTGGTTTGGGTCAAATTTTCGTGTAATGATCCCGTTTATCGGTGTAAAAAAATAAATGTTAGCGATATTTGCCGGATTGTAATTGAAAATGGTATTTGGATAAAGATTAAACTGAGTCTGATTTTCGAACTCTTCACGAAGTAATGAATCGGCCGATGAATGCCTTAGTGTGATGGTATCGTAAAATGGAATAGCTTCCGGTATCGGAACTGAATCCTCCGGTAAAATTTCATCATTAATAATTCTGTGTAAATTCTCGAGAAAAAGCTCCCGACGCTTAAATTCATTTTCCAGAGAATCGGCTTTTTGCTGCAAATCATAAATCTGTCGCGGAAGCTCAAGATTGGCGTAACCAGGTATATATTCGCGCAACGAAGTGAATGCCACAAGGTAAATAGTGAGTACTATCAAAACAACGATTAATGTTCCAACACTGACAAAAACACCAAGACGGGTAACCAAAAATGAGAATTTCTCCTCATAGGTTTGTGCATCCATCAATACAAGCTTGTATTTTCGGAGCAATTTTGGCGAGTGCCCCCAGTCACGCTTTTTCCCTTTTTTCATATTAACCTACATGCATTCAGTCAGTTGTTACTTCTCCAAAATATCATCAATTTTAAAGAGTAATGGTTTCACAACGTCTGTATTTCTGATTTAGTTTTAAGCTCCTATAAAATAGGTGCGCAGACAAACTCAGAAATAATATTTCATGATATTTAGAGTTTAAAATGTTCGGTAAAACTGCAAAAAAAAGTAATTAATTGATTTGGAAAAAAATAAAAATTTATTGAGCACTCAATTAAAAAACCGGTTTATTGCCGGAACATTTTCCCTTGGTTTTGCTTTGGCCACAATGATAATGCTGACCTCCTGCTCGACAAAAAAAAATACCTTTACACGACGAGCTTACCATAATCTTGTTTCTCAGTACAATATATACTGGAACGGGAATGAAAGTTTCAAGGAAGGACTAAGAAATCTTGAAAATAATTCAGCTGATAATTACACTACCGTGCTGCCCGTGTTCAAATTCGGCACCGAACAGGATGCACAATCTGTAGCTTATGCTATGGACCGGGCCATCGAAAAAGCTTCAAAGGTTATCCTGGGACACTCCATGTATTTCAAGCGAAAGGAATACGTTCAAAGAGTGAAGGACAGCTACATGCTTATTGGCAAATCTTACCTTTACAAGCGGGAGTTTTCAAATGCCAGAAGAACTTTCGAATGGGTCTCGACCTTTTATAATAATGAAACCATTAAATACGATGCTGAACTCTGGCTGGCAATGACTTACAATCAAAACAAAGAGTTTGAAAAATCGATTACTGTACTTGATAATTTGAATAAAAGTATCCGAAGTGGCAAGGCACCGGCATACATCGACAATATGTTTCAGATGGTTTATGCAGATTATTACATTTTGCAAGCCAATTACGAACCTGCAATCAAATACCTGCAAAGAGCCATCGAGTTGAACACCAGGAAAAAAGACAGAAATCGTTTAAGATTTATCCTCGCTCAAATTTACCACGAAATCGGCGAACTGGAAGAAGCTGCAAAACTATATCAGTTGGTGATTAAAAAGAATCCTCCTTATGAAATGTCCATCAACGCAAAAATTAATCTCGCCAAAACTTATGAGTCAAAGAGAAGCAATCGAAGCATGATCGTCAAGAAGCTGGAAAAACTGATTAAAGATCACAAAAATGCTGATTACCGCGACCAGATTTATTATGCATTGTCCGAAATTTTTGAAAAAGACAATGACATGACCAAAATGAAGGAATATCTTACAAAATCAGTAGCTACAAGTGTTTCCAATGATTATCAGAAAACCATTTCTTCACTGAAACTTGCAGACATTTATTTTGAACAACCCGATTATTCTCTGTCGCAAGCATACTATGACACTGCAATGCAAGTCATGCCAACCACTTTCCCAAATTACAACAACATAAAAACCAAAACCGAAATTCTGACCGAGCTAATCACCCAGCTTCAGGTCATCAGCAGGGAAGACAGCTTGCAGGCAATGGCCAAAATGCCGGAAGCCGAAAGGAATAAAATTATTGATGCCATAATCAAAAAAATTGCTGAAGAAGAAGCCCTCCAAGCCGAAATGGAAAGGGAAGCCCAACGTACAGTTTCCATGCTCGAACAGACAAATCGTCAGCAAAACAGAACCATGCAACAATCCGGCGGATGGTATTTTTATAATCCCTCTGCCGTTAGTTTCGGATACACCGAATTTATCAACAAATGGGGAAGACGGAAATTGGAAGACTTATGGCGATTGAGCAACAAACAGTTAATGCCTGAATTTGACCCTCTTGCCGAAGAATTGGAAAGCGACAGCCTGAGTGGCAGCGACAGCACTTTACGAGTTGAAACAGATCCCAAACAGCGCGACTTTTATCTCCAAAACCTGCCGCTGACCGAGGAACAACTGGCAGCTTCGATGGCATTGATCGAAAATGCTCTCTTCCAGATCGGATACATTTATAAAGACGGCCTTAAAAACAATCTGAAATCCATAGAAGCATTCGAAGAGCTTCTCAAAAAATTCCCCCAGCATGAAAACCGTTTGATGGTCTATTACCAACTTTATAAAAATTATGAAGAGATTCCCGACCAGGAAAAATCAGATTTTTACAAAAACATGATTATTACTGATTTTCCAGATACTGACTATGCCAAAATCCTTCTCGACCCAAATCACAACCTGGTCGTTCAGGCGCGACTAAATGCAGCAAGCAATCTTTATTATGACACATACGCTGCCTATACAAATAACCAGTTTTATCTCGTCATTAACAATTACAATCAGGCAATTGAAAAGTATCAGGAAAGTGACCTGATCTCCAAATTTGAGTTCCTAAAAGCTCTTGCATTTGGAAAACTTGAAAATCTGGATACCCTTAAAACCTCCCTGGAGCATATTGTTGTTAATTACCCTGAAAGCGAAATAAAACCACTTGCCGAAGACATTTTAAACCGACTGAGACCGGACGAGTCTGGTCAGCTCGTCCTGATTGAAGAACCAGTTGCTGTTGAAGAAGGTAGCACACCAGAAAAACAACCGGAAGAAGATCTCTCATCAATTTACACTGACAATCAAACAGCTGTTCATTTCTTCGGTATGCTGGTTGACGGAAATAAAACCAACATCAACGCACTAAAAATTCGTTTATCAGATTTTAATACCAATTACTTTAAACTAAGCGAGCTTAAAATTAACAGTTTGATTTTTAAAGATGATCTGCAGCTGATCACTGTCGGAAATTTCGAAAATGCTGAAAAAGCAATGATTTATTATACTTCGGCAATGGAAAACACTTACATATCTTCTCCGCTCGAAGGAACAAATGCTTCAATTTTTGTTATTACTACAGATAATTATCCTTTGTTCTATCGCGAAAAAGATGTTCCTGCTTACCTGCGCTTCTTCGAAAAATATTATTTAAACAATGAATAATTTCATTTTCAGCATGATTACATCAAAAACTTTTATTTTCGCAGTAATTATCAAATAAGTAAAAGCCATGGGAAAATCTACAAACAATGATATTTCACCGTCAATCAATTTCCTCGGTGGCGGTACGCAAATCACTGGCAACATCACATCAAACGGGGACTTCAGAATTGATGGCATTCTTAATGGTTCCATCACATCGAAAGGCAAAATTGTAATTGGTCAGTCGGGTAAAGTCGAAGGGGAATTAGTGTGTCAGAACGCTGATATTTCCGGTGAAATTAAAGGGAAAATTATTGTTCATGAACTTTTATCACTCAAATCAACAGCCATCCTGAACAGCGATATTTTTACCAGTAAACTGGCCATTGAACCGGGAGCATTCTTTACAGGAACCTGCAATATGAATGAAATACCAGGCCAGATAAAAAAAGAACTGTCTAAAAAAATTGAAACAACTCCCGAAAAAGAACCGGTAAAAATTAATTCGTAAATTTACCCTGCATTTCAGAGAATTAATTCATTACCAGAAGGCAAAGCTCATAATCCTTGCTGAAAATATGGATCAAAAAGCACAGTTGATTAACTTCGCAAAGATTCTTGCAGGAATCACAATAGCTCTCTTTCTCTGCTATATTATTCTGATAACCTGGTTTCCAAAACTCTCGTTATCGCCAATGATTCCGGGTATAATACCATTTTTTGCGGTTCTTACCGGGGTATTATTCTATCTGAAGCTCAAATTTTTAAAGTCGAAAAGTAGCAAATTCATCAATATTTTCGTTTTGACAAACTCACTAAAATTGTTGCTTTTCATTCTAATTGTAGCATTATATGCCTATTTCTTTCGTTCTGATGCCATAAATTTCGCAGTCAGCTTCTTTATTTGCTATGCAATTTATTCATTCATTCTGGTGAGACAATTCAACCGAATACAACGAAAATTCTGAGCTCCCTTCCAGCAAAAACAACCTGATTAATCACAAATCATTTATTCTTACATTTGTGTTTAATTTTTTAATCAATTGCGTTAAACATTCTGATCATCTACTTGTTTAAAACAGAACAAACTAAGCTAAACGTGGCATCTACGAAATACTCTATCAGAGAACTTGAACATTTAACCGGAATAAAAGCTCATACCCTCAGAATATGGGAAAAGCGGTATGGAATTGTTACACCAAAACGTACACCAACCAACATACGGTATTACACCGACGATGATCTGAAGAAGTTGCTGAATATCTCTATTCTGAATCGCAACGGATACAAAATTTCAAGTATTGTTAACCTGGATCATGAAGACCTGAGTAAAAAAATCGTTTCACTCTCAAAACAATCGGTTGATGGGGACAATAACATTGAAAATCTCATTATTTCAATGATTGAAATTAACGAAGCCAAATTCGAAAAAATTCTTTCCAATCTAATCATCAACATGGGTTTTGAGGAAACTTTTTTAAAAATTATTATTCCTTTTTTTGAGAAAATTGGCATTTTGTGGCAGGTTGGAGCAATAAGTCCCGGTCAGGAGCATTTCATCACCAACCTCATCCGGCAGAAAGTTATCGTTGCGATTGACAGTTTATTCCGTCCTGCAAATCTGATTAATCAAAAAACATTTTTACTCTATCTCCCCGAAGGTGAACTACACGAAATCGGGTTATTGTTTTATTCCTACCTAATTCAGAAACGAGGCCACAAAGTCATCTATCTGGGACAGATGGTACCTTTCAATGACGTATTGGAAGTTGCTGAAAAGCAAAATCCGGATGCTTTTTTAATGTTGTTTACTGCCAACCTTCAGAGCATGAATATTGAGGAACACCTCAATGAACTGCATCAGAAATACCCTGAAACACACATTCTTACCGGAGGTTTTCAGTTTAAAATTAATACTATTAAAGTTCCCCCGAAAACCATAGTGCTTGAGGACATAAACAAGTTCAAAGAAGAACTTCATCTCATCGAAAAAGACTAACTCTTCAGCCAAATCATTTTTTTAATTATATTGATACAGCTCTCATCAGCGCTGAATTTTAACTCACTTCACTATTACTAAAATCAGGCTTTCAAATACTTTAATATCAAATTTTAAGAATTATTTAGAATTAGATTAAATTAGTTTATTTAACTATTTCTATTTTTGCATCTGAATTTGTTGAGCATAAAAAGAGCTTACAATCATTTTGTTTATTTTATTAGTTCTTTTTTTAAACATTATTTGATGAAGATTAATTTTATTAAATTGATTTTCAGCTTTTTAAAAAATATAAATATTTGATTAACTTTTTTTGACAAATTTTTTCTTTTTATCAATTATTTTTTGTTTAATTTTGCAACGATTTTATTAAACATTTTATTAACGCTAAAATCAAATTGCTATGGGAACAATGGAATTCAATAATCAGCTTGCCAGTTTACAAGATAACCTTACCTATTTTGCCCAGTCACTAACTCAAAATGCAGAAGACGCAAAAGATCTTGTGCAGGAAACTTATCTGAAAGCACTTACCTATCGTGATAAATTTGAGGCAAACACGAACCTCAAAGCATGGACTTACACGATAATGAAAAACACTTTTATTAACAATTATCGTCGGAACGCAAAAATGAGCACGATGGTTGACAACACGGCAGACCTCTATTTCCTCAATTCGGGCAGCTCATCCGAAGAGGCAACACCTGACTCGGTATATTCGCACAAGGAAATTTCAAAAGTGGTGAATGAACTTGAAGACGAGCATCGCATTCCTTTTCAAATGCATCACGAAGGTTTCAAATACAAAGAAATTGCCGAGCATCTCGATTTATCGATCGGAACAGTAAAAAGCAGAATATTTTTCAGTCGGAAAAAACTCATGAAAGCTCTTAAAGACAATTAATTAAAACCAGAAGGCTGTCTTATTCAGGGCAGCCTTTTCAGTCTCTCGCCCAGATAAATCTGTTTCTTGCCTTAAAATTCTTTTATACTTTTGCTCAAATTTTCCAAAAATGGATCCTATCATAACAAACAACAAAACAAAAAAAGATTTCCTGCTTGAAATGGCCAGGGAAAACGAAATGGACGGTTACGAAAAAATGGATTTATACAATCAGGAAACCATTGACCGCCTTGCTTTTCACTATCATGAAATTCTTAAACTGATTGGTGAAAATCCTGATCGGGAAGGTTTGGTTAAAACGCCGGAGCGTGTAGCAAAAGCGTTACAGTTTTTAACCCATGGTTATGACCTTGAGCCTGCTGAAATTCTTAAAAGCGCTATGTTCAAAGAGGATTACAAACAAATGGTCCTTGTTAAAGACATTGAAGTTTATTCAATGTGCGAACACCATATGCTGCCATTTTTTGGTAAAGCTCATGTAGCTTACATTCCAAATGGTTACATCGTCGGACTGAGTAAAATACCGAGAATTGTCGATGCTTTTGCACGCCGTCTTCAGGTTCAGGAACGTCTGACTACACAAATCAAGGAATGTATTCAAAAAACCTTAAACCCGCTTGGAGTGGCTGTAGTTATTGAAGCTCAGCACATGTGCATGTCGATGCGGGGTATTCAAAAACAGAATTCTGTAACCACAACATCAGATTTCACAGGTGCTTTTCTCAGCGAAAAAACCCGCGCAGAATTCATTCACCTGATCGGATCGCATCTGCATTAAACATCATTTTCGGGTAATAATTGGTTTAAGGCTGTCTCAAAAGTCTGTATTTTCATAAAATACCGGAACTTATAATTAGCCCCTATGTTTGCAATTTGAAAAGATCCGGGAGTAAGCATTAACTTAGCCCCCGGAAACTTTAAAATTAAAATAACATGGGCAAAATTAATC
>RZYY01000101.1 GCA_009930115.1 Sphingobacteriia bacterium
GGTGACACCGGCTCAAAGGGAAAAAGGGGTAAAAAGGGCGGCGCTTTGCGCCGCCCTTTTTACCCCCAAAACACCCGCATCGCCTGTCATTTCGAATGACCTGAGCGAAGCGAAAGGAATGAGAAATCTCCTTTTTTTCCAACGGATTTCACTGGTATAACTAAAAAGAATGAGAAATCTCCTTTTTTCAAAAGGATGTTATTAATACGACCGAAGGGAATGAGAGATCTCCTCAAAGGCCTGATATGTAAATAGCAAATTTAATTTCACCAGTTTTTCGCAAAAGTAATTCACCAGTTTTTGTTTTGATTATTTGTTATGGTTACCTGTTATTTGGTTGTCATTCTGCGGCATTTTCTCCGGGAGTGCAGCGGACGTAGGAAAGACCGCAGTATGGGCATTTTCTTTTTCGAGTTCATTTTTTCAAAAATACTTTTACGATGCTCCATCCGGGGTTGTGGCTGTGGCTTCTGCATCAGATGCGGAGCACCGCAATATCTGATGTACGGTTTTTGAAGATATGCGTTGAAAAGTACTGCATCTGGGTAAATGTAAATAGCAAATTTAATTTCATTAACCTCGTTTAACTGGATATCGCGTACCGACCTGGGTAGGAAAGGTCCTTCTGTTCGAAGCCTGCTACCCCGTTTTCATTTTTATTCCGTTAGCGTGAGGGGTTTTTTGTGCCAAGAAGGAGAAAAGTGTGAGTATCTGGATTGAATTAAAAACCCTACTGCTATAAAAACATCCTATTTATTAATCACAGCCAATGGCTCAAAAGGTTTATATTTGTAAGGTGAATTTCTTTGCGAAGTAATAGAGTAAATTTTTTGTGTTTGTTTAATGGAAAGTAGTGCTTTTATCGTGCACTGTAAAAATGGATGATTAGAACTGAAAAAAATGATAGACATCAGCAGAATTGTAATTAGTGAGGATATTACACTAAGGGAGTATCAAAAGGAAAGTAAAGAAAAAATCTACTCACTTTGGAAGAATCATCAAAGCGTAATGCTGCAAATGCCTACCGGTACTGGGAAAACACGAATTTTTGCCTCTATTGTTAAAGACTTACATAACACAAGTGTCCATCTTGGAATAGCTATCAAGGTGCTTTTGCTTGCACATAGGGATGAATTAATCGAGCAAATTTCGGAAAATGTGGGAAGGAGATATAATGTACGACATGGAATTATCAAATCATCATTATTAGAGGAACCTCATCTACCAACTCAAATTGCCTCCATATTCAGTTTAATCAGGCGGCTTGATAAATGGTCACAAAAGCAATTTGACGTGATTATTATTGACGAAGCTCATCATGCTGTTGCAGATAGCTATAAAAAAATTTGTAATGCTTTCCCTCAGGCTAAAATCCTGGGCGTCACTGCAACCCCATACCGCCTGAGCGGTGCTGGATTTAAACATGTATTTGAGCAACTCATCATTTCGCCATCTGTTCTCGAATTTATTCGAAACGGATTCTTGTGCGATTATGACTACTATTCTGTGCGATCGGATTCAGATATTCAAAAATTGGTTAATGATATCAAAGAATTTGATTTTGACGGAGATTATGCTGAAAACGCTCTTTCTAAACGCTTTGATAATCCTAAGATAAGAGCAAAACTTCTGGATACTTACAGAAAATATGCAAATGGGAAAAAAGGCATAATTTACACGATCAATATCAACCACAATAATCATGTCTGCGCTTTATTAAACAGCGAGGGCATCAAAGCAAAAGCTATTGACAGTTTTACAAAATCAGCCCACCGTAAGGAGATAGTTGCAGAATTTAGAAAGGGGCAAATAGACGTTCTCTGCAATGTAAATATCTTTAGTGAAGGGTTTGATTGCCCTGATGTCGAGTTCATACAATTGGCAAGACCAACCAAATCACACGCACTATACCTTCAACAAGTGGGTAGGGGATTTCGTAAAACAGATGATAAGGATAAGGTGATCATTTTGGATAATGTCGGTCTTTACAACAAATTTGGTTTGCCATCGGAAGAGATAGACTGGAATAAATATTTTGCTGGTAATGGAGGGACTGAAACGAGAGTAAAAGAGAATTCAAAATCATCGAAGGAAGTTTTTTTCATCGAAGAAGGAGATGAAGAAGTAATAAAAATTTCCACCACAGCCACTGAGGAACAGATATCTTCTCAGTATAAAATTGTAGAAGATTTTCCATTGATAACCCTCAAAAGGAGTTTTGATGAAAGTAATTTGTGGTACACTTATATAGCTCCATCAGAATATTCTGAAGTGCTAAACTCATTTGGTGAGCCTGATGATGACGATGATGATTTGGTTCTTTACAACCACCTGAAAAAAATTTGCCAGGATGGTAAATGGGGTGTTTATGATACAAATCAAGACAAGATTCTAATAGAGCCAGCGTTCGACGAAATAGTTGAAGGTGATATTCATGGACGTTCAATGGTACGCAAGAATGGTAAATATGGTTTAATGAATCCATTGACAGGAGATATCATTATTTCAGCAGATTATAATGAGATTGAAAAAATTCCATACTTTGATTATATTGACAAGTTCATCGTAAGGAAAGAGGATAAGTATGGATTTATTGGCAAAGGCAACGAAATTCTTATTCCTTTTGAATTTGACGAAATATTCCAATGGAATAATGGTGAATTTACCTTTGCACTCAATAATGATAACTGGAGCATTTATGATAGAAAGTTCAGGATTGTTGCAATAGATAGTTTAAGCAAGAGTCGATTATTTTTCGACAGATACTATGCTGTTTCTCAAAATGATTCGTATGGATTTGTAGATGCGAAAACTCAAAAGATGATAATACCTCTGCTTTTTGAAGAGGAAATGGAAATTTGCCATGACAACTTTCTAATGGTAAAGTCTAACGGTAACTTTGGTCTTTTAAACAATGAACTTGAATGGATAGTATATCCATTCACACAAAGCATCGAATTCTTAACCAAAGAGAAACTCAAAGTGAAAAAGGATGGAAAGTATGGTGTCCTACTGACAAATGGAGAAGAAGTTCTTCCATTTGAATATTCTTCAATTGAACCTCTTGATGACGAATTCATAGTTTATCAAATGAATGTGTGGAAAATGATTGAGAATGGAAAGGAAGTTTTTTCCTCCAATAAAAGAAAGACTGTGTTAGCATGGCATAGGCAAAATCAAAACGCTGTAAATCATAAAAATCAAGACACCAGAAAACCAAAGAATAAAAAAAAGAGACGAAAAATAGTGAGACAATTTGATGCAATCAATCCTGATTTGACAGACATTGGAATCATAGAAAAAAAAAGAGAAGTGCTTCCTGTTTTTAACAATGATGAAATACTTAAATATGTTATTGAGATTCAAGAAAGTAATAAAAATGGGATCAGACTAAATGTAGTTGCTAGGGAGTTAAACTACTCAAAGGACAGGGTCATTGGAATTTTAAAAGGTTATGGTATTAAAATACCCAACAATCCGAACTACAAGTTGTCACCAAGAGAATATGCAATAGTGAAAATTATCAAAGAAAAAGGATAAGAATTCTTGAGCAGTAGTATCCCTAACGTTGAATAAGGAGTTAAACTATGAACTATTTCAATAGCAAAGAAAGCCTAATAGGTTTTTATAACGAAGTTTGTACGAAATGATTTAAAAAGTATTTTTATGGTTACCGGTTGAGTGCCGAGAAGTATTGAAAATTGTAACTTGAAGTATTGTATATGAGTAATGCAGTTAAATTTTTAGGGTGTTTTAATGAAATCGAAAATTGGCTAAAAATGAGATGTGATAATCGTGACATTTCATTTACTACCATGATAAATGAATTGAAAAAAAACAATTCATGTGTTCGACATTTCTATGATGATTTGTATCAGTTTGCCAGCTTACGCAACGCCATAGTGCATACTCGTAAGATGGACAGGGTAATTGCAGAACCTTATGATGAAACAGTTGCAGAAATTGAAAAGATCAAAACCAAACTTTTTGATCCTCCTTTAGTAAAGACTTTTCCTGTGCTATCCCTGAAAAGTGAAGATAAAATCAATGTTTTGTTGGCAATTGTTCAGGATCATAATTACTCTCAAGTTCCGCTTGTGGATCAAAACGAAAATGTAATCGAAATCCTGAACGCTAATACAATTGCAAGATTGCTGGCTGCTCACGTGAAAGACGATCTGATCAGCCTCCATGAAACCACAGTTGAGCAATTATTGCCACATATAGAGTTCGGGAAAAACTACCGATTTATCGGCAAATCAGCCAATTTGTATGAGGCTGCTCATATTTTTCAGACTTTTACCAGTACTAATAAACGTAATCTGGATGCTTTATTCGTCACACATTCCGGGCAGCAAAATCAGAAACCAATAGGTATTGTTTGTATTGAAGATGTGGCGGGGTATTTTTACAGAAGTTAGGATATAGGAGGGTTAATTATCTGAATTTGAAAGAGATTTGTCAATAACCCATTAGCAGCTCACCTGACTACTATGGCTTTGAGAATTATTAAACGCTTAAATTACAAATAAATGAGCCGAAAGAAAAAAAAGAAAGACAAGAACAAAAACTCAAAGTATTTCATTGAATACAATAAACCGCCTAATCCAATTTTAAATGATTTCAAAGGTTTAACAGTAAATGAAGTATCAATTAAATTATCATAGAAACCCTCTTTTTTAATTAGGTTACTGGAGCAGAAAAGTATTGAAGTCAATCCAGAACAAGTTTTAGGCTCCAATGATATTCAAATTTTAAAGCCTTTTCTCGTTTCGCGTTTAAATGCTTTGCAGCGTTTGGAAAAGGATCAGAACAAAGTATTTGAATCAAAAACAACAATTAGTAAAAGAAGAACACGAGATTCAAAGGGTTTGAAAGTCTACGATGTTCTAAAATTTTTTGGTCTCGGTAAATTAATCTACATCAGAAGTAAATAAGTGAAATTAAACTTTTTAAGACATGAACGTATTTGAAGATTACGCAAACAGAATCATCCAACAGCTTGATATCAATAGTTTGTCTATTAACGAAATTGAGTCTCGTCTACTGGATTGCCAAAAAAAGCTTGACCCAGATACTCACATAGAAAAGTTTGATTCGGAAAAAATTGGTGAGTTTAGATTTCCAGAGAATGATACCACAAATCAAAAGGCAATTGAAAATGGGATTTTGGCAAATGGGATGGAATCACTTGCATTTTATAAAAGCATTCACTTTCTGCAGCAAAAACCTTTTCAAGGGAAATGGGGGATTTTCATTTTTGATTATGGCATTAGTTATTTGTCAAACGAACTAGCTTCTTTTTACCCAAATAGATTTTCGAAAAACGAACGGGATTATTTTGCAGCTCAAATACTTTTGTTTCATGAACAATTTCACTTTCTTTTTGACTCTTGGGTTATATCATATGAATCAGTGACAAAAAGACATCTCTATAAAAATTACCATCACAATTTTTATTTAACCTATCATCCCCAAGACATAGTTTTTGAGGAGTCACTCGCAAATTTGCATAGCTTACATAGAATTAAAAGATACGGGATTTACAATTTTGTAAAAGAGTTTATGCTGTCACAGGGAGGGGCATACTCCTATATTTTTTCACTTAGTAAAAGTGAATTCTTTCAGAGACTTGCTTCACAGCTTTTTAATTGCGGAGCTTCACTAGTAATTAATAGGTTTTTACCGGAACACGAACCTTTTATAGCTAATTTAAGAAATGAGGATCAGTATTTGAAACAATGCCCAATATTTCTTGTGAAGAATGCCAACCCTTCAATTTTTATTGATCCAAGCATCTGTTTACCAACAATTTCAGAAATAGATAAGGGTTTTTTAAAAAAATACTGCGATGGTGTCAAGTACGTTTCGGACCATAAGTACTATCGGATTGACAATAAGCAAAAAATTAAAGTACCGAACCCTCATCAAAAGAACATGAGACTATATGAGTTTAAAAATGTAATAATGAAAGCTGGGCTTAAGAATGATGAATATTTCAAGGAACGATCGAGGACTGATAATTGGAGAAAAAATGTTCCGAGGGAGGAGGTAAAACCATCGCTGATCTAGTTATTGTCTTAATGTGAGCTAGTCAAAAGTTGATTTTCTTTTTTCCTACTAATGTATCAAATGAAAAAAGTTTACTTTTGCACCGTTCATCAAGATTCACTTTAATGTGAAACCAACCGAGTGAGAACACCACGGTGGTACAATGATGAGGGCCGACCGGTCAAAATAAGTTCAATCCTCCGGTATTTCCTCCATTCATGGCTTGATGACGAGTTCATTAACTTAACATCAACATCATGGAAAATTCAAAACAATTGATCAGAACGCTCGGTGTGTATGGCTTCGACCACCTCGAGCCTGTTGTTCTTGCATCGCTGGTATCTCAGGATCCGCTGCTGCTCATCGGAAAAGCAGGAACCGGCAAGACTTACCTGCTCAACAGCATTTCGGAAGCATTAAACCTCGAGCACCGGCATTACAACGCCAGCTTTTTGTCGTTCGACGACCTGGTTGGGTTCCCGTATCCCGACAGTGATAGCAAAACAGTTAGCTTTTTAAAGACTCCGGCAACCATCTGGGGGGCCGAATCAGTTTTGATTGACGAACTGAGTCGCTGCAAACCCGAGGTACAAAACAAGTTTTTCTCGATAATACACGAAAAAAGAATCCAGGGAATCAAGCTGGAAAAACTGAAATACAGATGGGCGGCTATGAATCCGGTTCAATCGGCAGATGAGGATCTGGATGATTCCTACGATGGGAGTATCACCCTCGACCAGGCGCTTGCCGACCGCTTTGCTTTTATCATTACCGTTCCTGACTGGAATGAACTAACATCCGAAGAGCAGGAAATGGTCATTTATCCGGCAGGTGAAGGCGCTATTTCCGACAAATCGAATGAACTGATGGAACTCATCAACACAGTAAGGCCGAAATTTCTTGAGCAGATCAAACGTCCTCTGCCGGAGATCGTATCCTATTGCAGAATCGTCAGCACTCTGCTGGGGGATGAAGGGTTCCGGATTTCGCCCAGAAGAGCCCGGCTTATGTCACGAAATTTCACAGCCCTGTTCCTGGTTGCCAGGGAATTGGGTTTTTCACTTGAAGAAAAAGAACGAAATCAACTTTACAAACTTGGATTGAACTGGAGCCTCCCCCAGCGAGCCTGGAAAGGAACCATCCCGGAGCATGTCATCAGTGCAGCTCACAATGAATGTCTAAGAATAATCAGTGAGACTTCTCCAAAAGATCGCTGGCTGTCGGAGTTTCTTGCAACGCCATCGCTGACGGCAAAAATCGAAAAACTTATGGAAGACAACATTGACAAGGATGTAAAAAGCCTGGCCGTAATTCAGATGATGAAGCAGGAAACCAAAACCAATGTGGCCGCATTTGCCTTTGCCATGCAGCCCATTCTGATGAATATTGATTTAATTAGCGAAGAGGCACTTAATGAACTTACAAGCCTGGCAATCCAAATTATAAAAATTGACGGGCAACTCGAGTGGCGCGAGAATATCTCATCAAGCAACACAGTACATCCTGAATGGGCCAGGTGTGCACACTACCTCAACACCATAAGCGACAGATTGCCATTGAGAAAACAGAGGGCTAAGCACTTCTTCCTGTACCTTATCATAAATAAACTGCCTGTAGGTGAACCGGAATTTATCGAGAAGAAGCTTCATGAATGCTTTACCTGTACCGAAAGGTTTGTTCCAAAAATTTTTCATAGTAAGCCATGACCGGAAATATCATCGAAAATACCGCTGTCCCTTGTAGCCAGCGTAACCTTCACAATACCGGTGGCCCAAGAAGCCGGGTGAGGACAGAAAAAATTTTGGCAAGCATTTTTGATTTTGAACAGATGAAATTTCGGTACGAGAGACACGAACTGATTGTTCCACTGGAAATAACCGACATCGAAGAGTGGGTAATCAGCCTTTATCAGCCCAGGATATTTACAGGTTGGAATAATATAGTGGCCGGCTTAAAACTGCCTTCCGATCGTATGCTGGTGGTTCCGGTGGAGAGTTCACCCCAACTCCTGAAGAATTCAAAACTGAAAATGTTGCGAAGCGCTGTTATCCTGTCGAAATGCAACAGGAATTTCTATCTGCCTGATTCCCCTATGATCTTCACGAGAAGCAGGCTTCACAGAAGTATCGAACTGATAAAATTAAACCTGGATCAATACTATGAAGTGGACTGAAAAACAGATCAGATATATCATTCAGGATATGATTGAAGAAAATCCGCTGGCCTGCCGGGCTTTGCTCGAAATTTCGGAAATCGTATTCACCGAAAAAGTACCTACGATGGCTGTCAGCTTGTCGGCAAAGCCGGTGTTGAATATTAATCCCATATTTTGCAACCAGCATCTGAAAACCGAAAACGATGTTAAAACCGTTCTGCTGCATGAGTTTTTGCATGTGCTTTTAAGGCATACCGAAAAGTATAAAATCAGTACCCCACTGCTCAACATTGCCCTGGATGCTATCATCAATTCGATAATATACAGGTACAAAGGATTGGAATATGCTGATTTTTTTCGCCGGTTTTACAAAGGCAGGGGCATCCAGGCTTTATTAAAACCCATACCAGTTGAGGAATTTGATATTTACTTGCCAACAGAAGGTTTCTGGCTCGACCTCAATCGTAAGATATACTCCGGTAAATATTGTGCCGATGACCTGTTTGAACTTCTTACTTACCTCCGAAAAAAGATAAATAAACGGGAGCTGTTAGAAATAATACTGCTTGGGAATCATGATGATCATGTGAAAACTCCTGTCAACATCAGGGATATTCTTGATAATACGCTGAAAAAAATGGATGGAGTTCTGATCTGGAACAAACCGGCTTCACGTGGGATTGACATTGAACGAAAACAGGAAAACCAGGATATAATGAAATTCAGGATGCATAAGTGGCAAAAATCCACTTTCAGACTTTTGAACAGGTGTCTGGTCAATGATAAAAGAGTAAAAACCGAATTGACAACCTGTGAAACTCTGTTACCGGTTTTGAGTAGTCATGACAGCAGAGCCCTGGCAAGATTTAATTTCAGCAGAATCATTCCATTATCAAAAACGGAGTACCTCACCAATGACAACTCACAACGGGTAAGCATTTACCTCGATGTAAGTGGCTCGATGAATAGTGAAATTGAAGCCGTCGTTTCACTGCTCTCTTTTTTCAAAACCTATATCAGAATGCCGCTTTGGGTTTTTTCAAATGATGTGGAAAAAGCAAGATTTGTAAAAGGAAAACTCGAGTATAAAACGACTTTCGGCACTTCAATCAGTTGTGTGTTTGATCATTTACGTAAAAACAAAACGAAAAAATGCCTGATCGTTACTGACGGTTATGTGGAAACAATAACAGATTCGATGCTGGAAAACCTCAGGAAGGATGCTATTAATGTGCTGGTGAGTGCGGATGGGAATCCTGCAGTTTTTAAACAAGTTGGAATTCCTTACCTTCAGCTTGAAAAACAATAAAGTATAAACCATTAAAAATTAATCAAATGAAAAGGTATTCAGAAGTAGTACTTAACGGACACCCCGACAAATTTTGTGATCTGATCGCCGACAGGATTATCCGTCATGCTTACATGATTGATCCGGAAGCCTATGCACAAATTGAAGTATCGGTGTGGTCTGATCAGTTGTTTCTCACCGGAGCAGTAGTCACCCGTTCCGGGTTTGATGCAGATTTCAGGGCAATAATTTCGGAAGTGGGATACGAAATCGGGTACACCAAACAAAATCATATTGATGTTGATAAATATGTTATCAACGATCATGTCTGTCGGATCATAGAAGCACCGCAAAAATGGACTCATTTTGTGAACGACCAGTGTATTGTAACAGGATATGCCGGTTATGATGCCAAAACAAATTTTCTCCCTCCCGAACATTTTGCCGTCTGGTTTTTCAGGGAGCAGATAGTAAAAGAGTTGAAAGAAGGCTCATTAAAAGGGCATGGACCCGATGGCAAGTTACTCATCGTAATGGATGAAAATGGTGCTGAATGGTGCATAAAAACCTTGCTTTTTACGATGCAGCAAAAAGAGCTTTATCCATTTACTGACTTTACTGTTGAATCCAACAAGGCGCTTCAGAATACCTATAATCAGTTACAGAAGCACGACAGTCGCTGGATTGGTGACTGGCAGGATATCAACGTAATGGTAAACCCGAACGGTCCTCTGCTTAATGGTGGCAGCGATGGTGATAACGGGCAAACAGGACGGAAACTTGCAATGGATTTCTACGGTCCCAGAATTCCGCTGGGAGGTGGCGCATTGTACGGGAAAGATTTATCACACATCGACCGGATTGGTTCTTATGCAGCACGAAAATTCGCTGTTGAGCTGGTGTCGCGCGGGTCGGCAGAAGCGCAGGTAACGGTTTGCTATGCTCCTGGTGTAAATGAGCCTTTGAATGTTTGCATTCAATCCAGTGTAAAGCCGCCTTTTCCAACATACCAGTTCTTCAATTTTGGGGAAATGAGACAACGAATTCATCCTTCTAACATAAACTATAACCTGGTGAAACTGGGGACGTTTTACAATCCGGATCTGTGGTTCAATCTGGCGGGAGATATGCTTTAAATTACAAGGCGTATAGCTTTCAACTTCAGGGTTGTGTTGCTTTGCCAATCCAAATGCTGTCTGACACATTCTGCGGATGATGCCTGTGCAGGCTGCCGTCAGCGTCATCGAAGAAAATGAAAAAATGAATTTCGTCGCCGGTCGCCACATCATTTACTTCAATGACAGTTTCCCCATTCATTCTTAGCGCCGTTCGGTTTAACGTGCTGTAAATCTTTGTCCCGGTGGTTTTCACTGTCACCAAATTCACCCGGTCATGATCCGACCACTTTTTACCTGCCTCAGGTGTTCCCCAGGTTATTTTAAAGCTGTTACCCCCCGTTGCCTCAATTTGCACCTCCTTTGCTCCGGCCCGTTTGCCCTTGCTAACAATCAACCATTCGGAGCCAGCAAGTCTTCCTGATTCGAGGTAGGCTCTCAGGTTGCCTGACATGGCTGTATGAAAAGCAGACCTGTCGGTGCTTACATCCTGAAATCCTGTGTTGATTGTCTTTTTCAAGGTCTGCATGTATTTCAAAACATGCGCAAAATCATTACGACTTTGTTGCTGCAGGGCAGTAGGGTTTTTCTTTACCCGCGAAGGTCGTGCCCTCATCACGGTTTTTCCGTTCATTTTATAAACGATGATGTTGCCTACTCGTCCGGTAAAATCTCCAAAAAAACCATTCTTTGATGGTGCCATGATTAAAAAAATTTAGTTTAACATAGCTTTTCGAAAGAACCAGATTGAAACCGGGGAAAAAAGGAATAAATAACGTTGATAAAACAATCAGTAGTGTCCGGTTAAAATACATGAGATTCCGAGCGAAGCGAGGAATCTATATCCACTAAAACGAATTTTTGAATATTATTCGGACACTACTGTAAAACAATATTAAAACGTATTTAATACGGATTTGAACGAATGACCTACGTACAAACGCCGAAGGAACTATGTATAAAAATTAGTTTTAACCCGTTGTCAGGGTGCGGTTAATCATGATTTTACAGCGTTTGGGAAATGACCTTTTCGGCCATGCAGGTTTTGATGCTGGATCATGTTACAATCTCTGCGTGGTGTTCAGGATGTAATGAATAAATGGTTGGTTGTCCTGTTTATTTCATCAGGAAATGACAGATATTCTGTTTCACTTGTGCAGTAAAGCTTTTCTTGAATTTTCTGTTTCTGACAACACGAAAGGCTGATTTTCCGGGATTGGATTCCGGAAGTGTTACCAGTCAGATCGAGCTGTTCTATATTTTACTCAAGTCTATGTCGAACTGAATGGGATTATCCATAGCGCTGCAATGAAGCACGCACTTGTCACAGATTGACAATTCACCGCGGAGG
>RZYY01000102.1 GCA_009930115.1 Sphingobacteriia bacterium
AGGCTTACCAGTGAACTCAACCGTTATTTTCCCGACGATGTTGTCATCTTTCGCATTTTCAGGGTTAAAGATGAAGCGCACTCCCGCTATGATGCGCTGTCACGTACCTACGAATATAATATTGCACTTCGCCCGGATCCGTTCAATCGTTTTTATACCTGGCACCTGCATTTCAGACCGGATGTCGAAAAAATGAATCTGGCTTCAGCGATATTAATGGAATACACTGATTTTACCAGTTTTTCAAAACTGCATGCTGATGCCATAACAAACATTTGTCATGTAACACAGGCTGAATGGAAACAAGATGACGGCATGCTGGTTTTTCGCATTACTGCCGACCGGTTTCTGAGAAATATGGTCAGAGCTGTGGTTGGAACTATTATTGACGTTGGCCGGGGTAAAACTTCTTTGGAAGATTTCAGACATATCATCGAAAGCCGAAACAGACAAAATGCAGGCTTTTCAGTGCCGGCCCGGGCACTTTTTTTACAAAGTGTAGTTTATGACTGGTTAAAAATTTTACCTTGCTCATAAAATTGTAAAATATTGATAAATAAGCAAATAACCTGCTTTTTTAGGAAACATCTTCACATCTTTGTTTTTAACATTTCTATTCGGACAATTTTTTTTCAATTCTTTTGTTAAAAGGCTTGTTTTTATCCGGCAGAGTAATTTAATTTGCCGTCGGAGAATTGTATGTAAACATAGTTTATTTTGTTCTGAATCAAAAATTTAACAACCTAATTTTCTATCCTGATGGACAAAAAACGTGTAATAAAAAGCATCGAGAATATTTCGGAGGAGGTGATGGAAGCCATCAAGAAAAAGTACCCCGATGGCTGGGCCAATCATGTTCAACGTATTGATAAAGGCAACGGCGACTTTATGCATGTGATTACCGTGGATACCGCTGATGCTTCCTATCTGATCAAAGTAAAAGTAAAAGTGGATACCATTGAGGAAGTAGAAAAATTCACCAAACAGGTGGATGCAGGTGATGATGTCGAAAGCTCATCAGACGTTGAAACAACTGATGAAGTTCCTGATGTAGAAGATACTGAAGAATAATATTCATTTTTCCTTTACTATCTTTTTCCGGCCTTTCATTGTTAAATTTTTTAAATTTGCGATCATTTCTCTAATTTCGGGGTTTATTGGATATTGTTTAATCCATATCCTGAATTCATGATTTGCATTCAGCGCGACAGCACCAATCCTTATTTCAACCTGGCAGCCGAAGAGTATGTGTTGAAAAACTATTCGGATGATATTTTCATGCTTTGGCAAAACGAACCCTGCATCATCGTCGGGAAGCACCAAAACACCCTTGCCGAAGTCAACCCGGACTTTGTTACCCGGAACAATATTCCCGTTGTTCGTCGTATTTCGGGAGGTGGAACTGTTTTTCATGATCTGGGTAATTTGAATTTTACCTTTATCAGCAACGGAGATGAAGAAAAGCTGGTGAATTTTCGAAAATTTACCGATCCTGTCATCGAAGTTTTGCAGAATCTTGGTCTGGACGCCCGTTTTGAAGGACGCAACGACATCACTGTGGAAGGAAGGAAAATTTCCGGAAACGCCGAGCATGTCCATAAAAACAGAATTCTCCATCATGGTACACTGCTTTTTTCGTCACAACTCACTGATTTGTCGGATGCACTCAGGGTGAGCCCTGAAAAGTTTCACGATAAAGCAGTGAAATCCGTGCGGAGCCGGGTTACCAACATCAGCGAACATCTTACTGAAAAAATGGATGTCATTGAGTTTAAAAACCGGATTCTGGATCATATTGTTTCAAAATACAAAGACGTGAAAATGACCGTGTTTTCAAACGATGACGTAAAAGCTATCAACAAATTGGTGGACGAAAAATACAATACCTGGGAATGGAATTATGGTTATTCTCCCGGTTATTCCTTCCGAAAAAGGATAAAAGCCAATGGGGGAAGTTTGGAGTTTTTGCTGGATGTGCATAACGGCATCATTCGTGAAGCGAAAATTTTCGGAGATTATTTCGGTGTGCGCGATACAGAAGAAATTGAACAAGTGCTTAAAAATACACCTCATCATCCTGCTCAACTCAAGGAAAAGCTGGAGAACATCAACTTAAGTTTGTATTTCAGTAACATTACCCGCGAAGAATTTCTGTCGGGTTTATTTTAATCATTAAGAAATAAATATCAGATAATCAATGACAAAGGAAATTGTTTTTCAAAAATTGTGGGATATTTATACTACACAAAATCCTTCGACACGGAAAATTCATGATTTATTTACCAATGTCGGGGAAGAAGTGCTGAACGACCATATTGCATTCAGGACTTTCAACGACCCGCGTATAAACATTGAGGTGCTTTCCAGGCCGTTTATCACTGCCGGATATGTCGAAAAAGGCCAATATGAGTTTAAGGAAAAAAAACTTTTTGCCAGACACTATGAGCATCAAAGCGACCCCAGGGCTCCGAGGGTGTTCATCAGTGAATTAAAACTGGAAGGGTTCAGCAGTTTTTTACAGTCAGCAATAAAAACAGCAATTGATAAAATCCCTGAAGAAAAGCTCCAGTCCGATACCCTGATTTATTCCGGAAATCTATGGGGGAAACCTTCACATGAAATTTATAATCAACTGCGCCGTGAATCCGAATATGCAGCCTGGCTTTATGTTTACGGGTTTTGTGCCAACCATTTTACAGTAAGTGTGAACGGACTGAAAAAATTTAATTCGGTGGAAAAAGTTAACAGCTTTTTAAAAGAGAACGGATTTCAGATCAACGATTCAGGCGGAGAAATAAAGGGCACTCCCGCCGAGTTGCTGGAACAATCAAGCATCAAATCTGAAATGATTATGGTTGATTTTGAAGAAGGTTCTTTTGAAATTCCCGGTTGCTATTATGAATTTGCCCGACGCTATCCCGACGGTGACGGACAACTTTATTCCGGATTTATCGCCAAATCGGCTGATAAGATTTTTGAAAGCACTGATTTTTACCGAAAAAAACAGTAAAAGCCGGATCAACTCTTTTAGATTTTCTACTGTGGCCGGAACTCCCGGATTAATACCAGGAAATATCTTCTGGTAATTTTTAGGTGATAGAGCGGCATTGGTTCACATTGGGAATCATTGCCTTTCAGATATTGTAAAACCAATTGATGGTCAGCCAGAAATTATTTTCTGCAGGGTTACCATGGATGAATGAATCGATGCGATAATCCAGTCCCCATTCGAGTTTGTTGTGATCGTTGAATTCATAGCCGATAGCTGGCATGATACGGATTTCAAGGTCGTAATCATCACCCTGGAATGCACTGAGGTATTCATTCCCGAATTTTAAATAAAACTCTTTTGGATCGACAGCCTGGCCGTTCAGGGAAAAATCTCCGGAAATTCTGTATCTGAGCCGGAGTTCCATTTTTTCGTTTTGTTGAAACGACTGATCAGCCGAGAAACGGTGTGCCAGGCGAAAATAATCGTAACTGCTCACTATGGTAAATTGCTGAATGAGCCGGTGAATGACATTTTCGCCTCTGAGGCGCAACAGGTAGCCACCCGCAAGTGAATTGTTCAGCCCTACTTTTGAAGAACCCGTCAATGCGAAATCAGTGAGTATGTAATCGTAATGGTGTGTCGAACCGTTGCCAAAGGTTCCAGTTAAAAATGCCTGTCGCGATTCGGTTTTAAAATTAAGCTTCCAGCCATTTTCCAGCTTTTTGTTGATGTTTATTCCCGGCATTATACCTGCACTGTATGTGCCTTGTGCTTTCACAGAAAACAATGTACCTGCCAGCATTAAAAACAATAGGCATCTTCTTGTCATGTCAATATTCAAGGTTTACGGCATTATTAAACAAAACCACGGATTTCTTCATTATTCCGGCAGATGAGAAGAGCAGTTCGTAAAGTTGAATACCTTCTTCGTTTGTTCCTTTCACCATCAATTCGTAGTTGAGTATTACAGATTTCTGTGGAATACCATCCCTGAGCTGCAACAGGAGCTCTTCATCTTTCCCGGTGTGCTGAAGCTGTATTTTTTTCAGCTTGTAGGAAGAAAAATGGTCGTTCAGGTATTTGGTGATGATACTTTTAATCTGGGGATCTATCTCATCCATTTCAATTTCGATTTCGACATCCTGCAAGCTCCCGTCGCTGTTAAATTCCACACTGTATCTTTTTGTTTTAAACCGCGTTTTAGCCTCAATGGTTGTGTCGGTAAGGCTTTCTTCTATGTACCATCTGATTTTTTTATTAAAATCAAGTCTGGCAACAAAGTCTTTTGCATTGACGGGTACCTGTTCGGGTTTTATGCGGTATTCCCTTTCGTATTTTGATTGTGACCACAAGCTGCTGGAAAAGGATAAACACAAAAATATAAGCAAAATAACTGATTTCATAGTTGACTGCAATTAATTGAACATTTCGTAGGATTTTAACAAGGATAACAAAAAATCGAAAAAAATGTTCCATTCTGAAAAGCCTTCAGATGTTCGTGAAAAACGGGGAGGGAATCCGGTTTCAGTGAAAAGTGTCTTTTGCTGCATGGATAAATATCTGCCGTTCTTCATGTTAGCTGATTGACTTATTATCATGAGCATTGACAAACAGAATATCACCCAAATCATCGTAACCGCCAAAGAGTGCTTCCCCGTCATGGTTGAGTTGCTCGGCCCTGAAACCAATGATGGTAAGCCCTGCATCCTTTGATTCATGATTGATGAGTTTTCTGCGGCTTTCATCTTCATTGCGCGGGATAATCTGGACGTTGGCCGGAGAAATTGGCAACCTTCCGGAGTCGATCAACATCAGCAGATTTTTTTCGACTACCGATTTTTCAGCCTCTTTGGCAATGCTGAAGATTTTTATTTCGCTCTTTCGCCATGCCGGGTGTTCGATGATGATGTAGCTGAGCAGGATCATCAGATTGGCATTTTCGGCGTCAGCACTGCTTATCCATACGTGGATGCCATTTTTTTTGTTGACACGTCTTACAGAGCTGCCCAGAATACAAACATCGTAGTTGCCTGATTTTACCAGATTGAAATTGTCGATGATCTGCGGCAGGTTTTCGGGTTTGTCTCTGAAATATTCGAAGATAACCATGTTGTTTTCCATTCCTGAAATGCCGGGAAGTTGGATGATCTGCGCTATTGCCGAAGTGTAGCTTGGCGAAATGATGGTGTCGATATAGACGTTGCTTCGTTTTTTTTCTGATTTTTTAATCAGTTCATCCAGAATCTCTTTTGCTTTGTTGTAGTTCGATTTCGAGAAATAACCCTCGATCAGGTGAATGTATGTTCCAAAGCCATGATTGTGGGATATCCAGGTAAGCAGATCAAAGGCTTCTTCGCGTTTGAAGGAGTCTTTCGAAACACACACTGCCGATGGTCGCCACGAATCGCCGGAAAGCGTTTTTTTGGATTTCTGAAGAAAAACATGCAGGTTGCGGTTGAGCTGAAACAATGCTCCTTTAAAGAGTGTTTCAAGACCTTTGCGGTCTTTATGATAATGATCCACATAAAGGTAAAGCAGCACCATGATAGCGATGGAACCGGCAGCGTAGGCTGTATCCATTTTAAACATCAGCCAGACACTGAGGACAAATCCTATCAGTGAGAAATACCATCTTGACTTGAACGAAGGGCGATAAGAAGGATCTGCTCCGAAATGATTTAAAAAGGAAATCAGGTTGAGCGAGCCGTAGGTAACCATGAAAAACATGGAGATGATCTGAGCCACGGCGTTTACATCACCCAGCACGACAAAGACGAAAGCAATGATGATGACAATAATGGAGGCATTGCGTGGTTCCTGTGAACCAGGTAATCCTTTTGCCAGAAAAAAATTGATCTTTTTTGCCGGAAAAGCACGGTCGAGTGCAAGTGCCTGCAATGTGCGCGGCGCAACCATGATTGAGCCTAATGCAGATGAAATGGTTGACGCTGCCAATCCTACCGGAACAATCCAACTGCCCATGATAGCAATGTCACTCATGATGAGCTGGTTGTTGGTCAGGTCTTCGGGACTGGCTGATATGGCCAGTTTATAGATCACAAAAAAGTAAATGATAAGTCCTATAAAGGTAGCTGTGGTAGTCCCAAGAGGTATCGACCGCCTTGGTTTGCGCAAATCCCCTGATAAACCTACACCTGCTGTCATTCCGGTAAAAGCCGGAAAAACAATGGCAAACACCAGAAAGAACTGATCCCCGTT
The DNA here is from genome assembly GCA_009930115.1 of Sphingobacteriia bacterium. Taxonomy (GTDB): domain Bacteria; phylum Bacteroidota; class Bacteroidia; order Bacteroidales; family 4484-276; genus RZYY01. Next base: position 6,212 of record RZYY01000102.1, read on the forward strand.
TCTGAAGTCGTTGAAGAGAGAGGTTCTGTCGATGGCAGCCGAATAGTCTGTAGTGCCAATAAAGAACATCAGAAGGGAAAAGAAGAGAATTGCCACAACAACATAGAGTGCTTTCACTCCCATGTTGGCTCCTTTGGTGAGCATTAGTACAGCAAGCAGCGCCATAGCCGGAATACTGACAACCTGGCGGGGCAGCTCGTAGCCGAAATGCCCGGCAAACATTTTGAAAAGCGGGTCGAAAGCCTCGGTAAAAGCTATCACGTAAAAAGCCACACTTACCGCCTGCGACATAAACAGTGCAATGCCTATGGTTGCTCCGATATTTAGTCCAAACGACCGTGACATGATGAAATATTCCCCGCCGCCTTCCACCTTCAGGTTTGTGGCTATTTCCGAAATGGCAAGGGCAGTGGGAATGGTTATTGCATGTCCGAGAATCACAATGAAAATTGTGCCCAGCAGACCAAGTGTGCCAACAGCAAAACCAAAACGTAAGAAGACTATTGCCCCCAAAATTGTGGATATGGCTGTGAAAAATACCGGTGCAGTACCAAAACCTTTTGGCTCATTGTGAATTATGGATTGTTCTGATAATTTGCTCATGAGTGTACCAGTTATTTTGTGCAAAAATATTTTTTAATCATTTCATTTGAAAATTTAGTGTTACTGAAAATTAAAAAGGCAGGATTTATTGCCGGCGATCAATATGGTCCCATTGTCAGTATGCTATCGAAGGAAAGGCAGATGAGAATCATGCAGAATAATCCGAAGATTGCCTTTTTTGTCTTTTTCCAAACAAATGGAAAATTCCACTTTAGTTTCATTATTTCCGTCAGCAGGGGTGAAATAATAATTACCCATTATCAGTGCCAGGTTTTTTAGTAATTTGATGCCTGCATTTTCCCATCTTACAGATTTCCAGGGTTTAAGGGCAAATCCACTGTCTTCAGGATAATCGGGATTACCTCCTGCAAAATAGGAGAGGGCCCCGGCTTCGTCAGTTCTGAATTGTCTGACTGATGCCATGGTTGGTTTAAACAGTACGGTTCCCGAGTGATAACCGTAAAACACGGTAATATGCCGGATTGCTGCTTCATGGTAATCTCCGCCTTCGCTGTACACATTCCCTATGTACACCAGACTTTCGCCCCAAAGTTGCTGAAAGTTGAGAACCTCTTCAATGGTAATTTGATTTTTTGCTTTCATCAGGATGTCAGGTTTGAAATTGATTTCTGCAAAAAAAATGAATTTACTTCAGATTAAACCTTAATTCCAAAAAATGAAAGTGAAATACAATGCAATTTTCTGACCGGATGAAAAATTTTCATTTGCATTGGAATCCGTTTAACCTGTGTGGATTTCTCTTCGCCGGCTGGCGGGAGGACTGTAATTTTTTTTCGTGTAACAGTTGCCAATACTAATGATTCCGAAAATAGAACTAACCCTTGATCTTATCTTACTGTGATGTTCTGTTTTCACAGTATTGTCCTGGAGAGAATTGAATTTGAAAATTGATCAAATTATTTCGTACTTTTGAACCTTTAAAATTTACCTCAGAAAACGGATACTTTTTGTAAAATGAAAATAACCTGTTTACTTCATAAGAAATATTTGCTGCTGTTGTTTGTTCTGATGCTGCAGTCATTTTTGACAGCGCAGGTCGCAATCCCTGAAGATTTCTGCATCAGCAGGGATGAGTTGAAGCTGTTCAATCTCATCAACAATTATCGTCGTGTACACAATCTCGAAGCGATTCCCATGTCGAAAAATCTCTGTTTTGTGGCCCGCCTGCATGTGGATGATTTATTTCATAACCATCCGGACGAAGGCAACTGCAACCTGCATTCCTGGTCAGACCAAAGCAACTGGACCGGGTGCTGCTATGGCAGTGATCCCGACAATAATACCTGTATGACCTCAAAACCGAGGGAACTAACCACTTACCAGGGAAAAGGATTTGAAATTGCTTTTTGGGAAAGTCTTGATGCTGTGCCGGAAATTGTGCTCGATCTGTGGATTGGCTCCAATGCTTCCAATGATTTGTTGCTCAACAGGAATACATGGGCACAGCAATCCTGGAAAGCCATGGGAGTCGGAATGATGAAAGGATATGCTGTAGCCTGGTTTGGACATGAGTCTGATGAAGAAAATGCCGTGAAAATATGCGATACCATACAAACGGATAAACCTTTATTTGACAGAGTTGTACCGGTGTATGAGACCACTTCGGTCAGGTATTATCTCATCATATCAAGTTTTAACGAACGCAGTCAGGCTGAAAAAGAGCTGAATGCATTACGGAAACGCGGATTCCGAAATCCTTCAATCGTTCCGTCAGCCAAAAACTTCAGGGTTTCGCTCGGCAACTACGCCACCCGTGAGGAAGCAATGGAAGCAAAAAAATCACTGGGGGAAAAATATGCGAAGGCCTGGGTGTTGAAACAATAAAATCTGATATGTTGTTGCTGTGAAAAATTGTCATTAAAATACTATCATCAGCATGAAAAAATATTTCTTTATCACCGGCGCTTCAGCAGGTATTGGCCGATCATTTGCTGAAGCCCTGCTTGACGAAAATCATGTTTTGTTTCTGATTTCACGAAGCGAGCATACTGAAATAAGCCGTCAGGCTATCCTCAAAAACTGCAGGGTTCATGGTATCAGTTATGATCTTTCTGATACAGGCGGCATCCGAAAATTAATGACTTCCCTTTTTGACCACATCGAAAAGAAAACCTGCAGCGGATTGTATCTGATCAACAATGCAGCCGTTACCGAACCTGTTAAACCTATTGACAGACTGGATGACGAAGAGATTCAGGCCAACCTTAATGTAAATTATCTGGCACCTGTCATACTTGCATCAGCTTTTATCCGGCTGGCCGAAAAATTTGAGGTAGAGAAAAAAATTCTGAATATTTCATCAGGAGCTGCGTTAACCCCGCATTACGGACTAAGTTTGTACTGTAGTGCAAAGGCAGCCCTCGATCAGTTTTCACGCTGTGTTGCGGTTGAGCAGAACCACCGAAGGAATCCGGTCGAAATTCATTCGTTTTCACCAGGTTTTGTTGATACAAGCATGCTTCGCAGTTTAACTGAAAAAAATCTGGATGACTTTGCTGCCCGTCCGCTGTTTGAAGAGGTTTACCGCAGCGGCAGGGCTGCTGAAGTACAGGAAGTTGGCAGACGGGTAATCGCCCTCTGGATGAAAGGGCGGTTCAGACATGGTGAAGTATCACATCTTGGCGAATACTGATGTACGATTGCGAACAGATTTTGTTGATTTTCGGACAAAAAGAGGAAGTGTTCAGCGTTGATTGGCGATTAAATCACGAAATGTCAATTAGTTGAAAACGATGGTATAATCTTGGCTCTTAAATAGAACATCAATTTACTAACTTAAATATTTACACATGAGACATTTGACAACAGCATTGCTTCTGATCCTTGCAACGGGGATCGGAGTATTTGCACAGGAGGAGGCCCGGCTGATGCGTTTCCCGGCTATTTATGACAATCAGGTTGTTTTTAGTTACGCCGGCGACCTGTATTCGGTTGATAAATCCGGTGGTGTAGCCCGTCGGCTGACCAATGATGAGGGATATGAGATGTTTCCCCGTTTCTCACCTGACGGTAAAATGATCGCTTTTACAGGTCAGTATGATGGAAATACCGAGGTTTTTGTTATTCCTGCAGAAGGAGGAGTTCCCAAAAGGCTGACTTTCACAGCAACCCTCAGACGTGATGACCTGAGCGACAGAATGGGTCCAAACAACATTGTGATGACATGGAAAGACAACCAAACCATTGTGTATCGTTCACGTTCAAAGACTTTCAATGATTTTGTCGGACATCTTTTTGAAGTGTCGGTAAATGGTGGTCTGCCTCGTCAGATTGAACTTCCCGGTGGCGGTTTCTGCACTTTCTCCCCCGATAAGCGTAAACTGGCATACAATCAGGTATTCCGCGAATTCAGGACATGGAAATATTACAGAGGTGGGATGGCTGACGATGTGTGGGTTTATAATTTTGACACCAGGCAAACCGAAAATGCAACCAACAATGCTGCCCAGGATATTTTCCCGATGTGGCACGGCGATATGATTTATTTTCTTTCGGATCGCGACCGCATCATGAACCTTTTTGCATACAGTACCCTTACCAAAGAAACGCGAAAACTGACCGATTACAATGAATATGATATCAAGTTCCCCTCACTTGGGAATGAGGCCATTATTTATGAAAATGGAGGGTATCTTTATTATTATGACCTGGCAGCCCAACAATCCGAAAAAATTGAAATACAGATTCTGAACGATTTCAATGCCAGTCGCCCGCAATGGAAAGATGCTGATAAAACCATACGTTACGGATCGCTTTCCTATGATGGTAAACGCATTGCATTCGGAAGCAGGGGTGATGTATTTTCCGTTCCGGTAAAAAGCGGAATCACTCTTAACCTGACACGCACCGGCAATGTACACGACCGCAATTCGGAATGGTCACCCGACGGTAAATGGATTGCTTACCTATCTGATAAAACAGGTGAAGATGAGATTTTTCTGATTCAGCCCGATGGTAATGAAGAGCCTGTGCAGCTTACCAAAAATGCCGATACCTACAAATTTGGCCTTCAATGGTCGCCCGATGGAAAGAAAATTGCCTGGCACGATCAGATGAAACGCCTGCAGATTGTTGACACCGAAACCAAAGAGGTTATTCTGGTTGCGACTTCCAATGCCGGCGAAATCAGCGATTACAACTGGTCTCACGACAGCCGTTGGCTGGCCTATTCTTTACCTGATGTGGAGGTAGTCAGCAGGATTTATCTCTTCAACCTGGCTGATAAAACTTCCACCCCGATAACTGATTTGTGGTTCAATGCTGCTTCACCCACCTTCAGCCCTGACGGAAAATACCTGTATTTCTCTTCGCTCCGTACTTTTAATCCTGTTTACAGCTGGACAGAGTGGAATCACGCCTATCAGGATATGGATAAAATCTATATGCTCACTTTATCAAAGGACACGCCTTCGCCATTTGAACTGAAAAATGATACAGCCGGAGTAAAAAAGGAAGAAGGGAAAAAAGAAGAGAAAAATGAAGTGAGCAATGACAAGAAAAAACCTGACGAAAGTAAACCGGAAATGACCATTGACTTTGATGGTATTTTCGACCGAGTCATAGAAATTACTGCTGAACCGGGCAGCTACTGGAATATTTTTGCCGTGGAAGGCGGGTTGTATTACATCCGTCACCAAAGCGGGGAAGGCAGTGCAAAATTTTATTATTTCAAACTTGAAGACCAGAAAGAAACAGAGCTGGGTTCCAATATGCGTTTTACCGTTTCGGGCAACGGGAAAAAAATGTTGATTGCAACCGGCAACAAATATTCAGTGATTGACCTTCCGAAATCTCCGGTGAAGCCTGATGAATTTGTTGACCTGTCGAATATGAAAGTTTGGACCGACCCGCGCCTCGAATGGCAGCAGATTTATGACGAATCGTGGCGGCAGATGAAATATTTCTTTTACGCACCCAACATGCATGGCGTTGACTGGGAAAAAATTTACCAAAAATACAATGTGCTGATTCCACACGTCAACAGCCGGTACGACCTGACTTATGTTATCGGCGAAATGATCGGTGAACTAAATGTTGGTCATGCCTATGTAAATGAAGGTGACCGCATTATACCAAAAAGGATACAGACGGGATTGCTGGG
>RZYY01000103.1 GCA_009930115.1 Sphingobacteriia bacterium
GAAACGTTGGATCGGCGCAACCTGATTTCGAGCTGGGGTGGTCTAACTATCTAACCTTCCTCAAAAACTGGGATTTCAACTTTACTTTCAGAGCTGTTGTAGGCCATGAAATCTTTAACACTACCCGGCTGATTTTTGGAAATCCAACATTCCTGCCCGACAGGAATGTCTTGTATGAAGCTCTTGATGAATACGAGCGTGGCCTTCGCGATAACCCAAAACTCAGCAGCTATTATCTTGAAGATGGTACTTTTGTCAGACTGGATAACCTGTCTCTGGGTTATAATTTTAAAAATATTGCCGGTTTTGAACGTATCCGTCTTTATTTTGCATCCAATAACGTATTTACCCTTACCAACTACTCCGGAATTGACCCGGAAATTTCTCCCTCCGGTCTCTCTTTTGGTCTGGATCAATACAATACCTATCCAAAAGCCCGTACATTTACTTTTGGTTTGAATATCACTTTATAACCTTTAAAATAACTGATAATCATGAAAAAAATATTTCTTGCATTTCTCTTACTTACAGCAGTGCAATTTGGTTGTACCAAACTTGATGATGAATTATACGACAGAATTCCTGCTGATGAATATACCGCCGATCCAATCGGACTGATGAGCCCAATCTATGCACCCATGCGTGAATTCCTGGATTGGGGGGGATGGTGGTTTGCACAGGAACTAACAGGCGATGCTGTAGTATGTCCGACACGTGGTGGTGACTGGGACGACGGCGGAAAATGGCGCGTATTGCACACTCATACCTGGGATAACAATACTGAAGCCGTTAACAGCATGTGGAGCCGTTTTTATAACGGTGTACTGGCAGCTAATGAGTTTATCGAAACCCAGCAGGAATTTGCCGGTGATTCGATTGTTGACAACGCTCTTGCCAAAGCCAGAATTCTTCGTGCCTATTACTACTATCTGCTGATCGACAACTACGGTGATGTACCTTACGTAACCCAGTATCTCGGAGCACCGGAACAACCCATGCGCAATTTCAGGGCTGAGATTTTTAATCAGATTGTGAAGGAAATAGAAGATAATGCGGGCCTGATCGTAACCAACAATACAAAAACCGGCCTGAGCAAAGGTGCAGCATTCTCCCTGCTTGCCAAACTTTACCTTAATCATGTGGTTTACACGGGAACACTTAATCCTGCTTACTGGGAAAAAGCCGAAGCGGTTTGCGACAGTGTGATCAATCTGGGGCAATACTCGCTCGAAAGTGATGCATTGGCACCTTTTATTACCGCCAATGAAAATTCACCGGAAAACATCTGGGCAATACCATTTGACGAAGACACTTACACCGGACATAACCTGCATATGCGTACATTGCATTACAACAGCAACCTGACCTTTGAAATGGTAGTCGGACCATGGAATGGTTTTGCAGTCATGTACGATCATTTCAATACTTATGAAGATGGCGACAGACGCAAAAACGGATTTCTTGTTGGACAACAATATACTTATAGTGGTGAACCAATCATGGATCAGGGCGCTGGTGGTATTCCTCTGGTTTTTAACCCGTTTATTCCAGCTCTTGACCTGAACGGTTATACACCTGATGAAATACGCAATTCGGGCGCACGGGTTGTGAAATTTGAAGTAAAAAGAGGCGCAAAGGATAACCTGAGCAATGATTTTCCCATTTTCCGATACGCTGATGTATTGTTGATGAAGGCTGAAGCTTTAATCCGTCAGGGCGAAAATGGAGATGAATATGTGAATCAGATACGCGAACGTGCAGGCCTGACTCCCTGGACAGGTGTTACACTTGACCAGGTGCTTGAAGAAAGAGGCAGGGAATTATTCTGGGAAGCCCATCGCCGTCAGGACCTCATTCGTTTTGGAAAATTTAACAAAGCCTGGTGGGAAAAGGCAGCAAGCACACCCGATCGTCAAACATTTCCCATTCCGCAGTGGGCAATCGATTCTAATCCTAATCTTGCACAACCTCCGGTTGCAATTGAATAATAAAATTGTAATTTTGCAGTTTGAAATGCTCAAATCACCTTTATTAATAATTAAAAATTAGTTCAAAATGGAAAAAAGATCATTTAAATGGTTCTTAAGAGCAGTCAGCATGCTGTTGCTCGTTGCAGTAGTGCTTGTTTCTTGTAAAGATGACGATGATGACGATCCAAATCCTCCTGTCGTTGTTGAGGATGGATTTTATATCGTTGGAGCAGGAACAGCACTCACTGATTATGACATTAAAGGCTTACTTAAGCCAACCCGTAACGAAGTAACTCAGGAAGAACGCGCAAGCCTTCTTGAAATCTATGTAGCAGTTAAAACTGGTGCCGACGGATTCAACATTATGCAGGTTGCCGGTGCAACAAAAACATCATGGGGACCTGGTGCCGACTTTGCAGTTGTTGGCGAAGCCGATCGTATTGCTGATGAACCAAAACTGGATTTCTGGCGTGGTTCACTCGCTCAAACTGAAACCAAATTTACTGTACCTGAAGACGGTTTATATCATGTGGTAATCGACACTGAAGTAGGTAAAGTTGTTGTTGTGCCGGTTAAATACTGGGGTCTAATCGGCGCTGCCACACCAGGCGGATGGTCAGATGATACTCAGATGCCTTCCAAAGGTTTTGACCTTAACACCATTACCTTTGAAGTGAATGATGTTACTATGACAAAAGCAGATTTTAAATTCCGTTATTCCGAAGGATGGAAAGTCGTAATTGATGATAATGTTGATCTTGGTGGCGGTGTTATGGGTGTAAGAGTTAATACCAATTTTGGAGGTGCAGTTAATGCACTTGTTCCCGGTGGAGACAACATTTCCAATGAAGAAGGCGGAATTTACACAGCAAAAATGGTTTGGACACTTGGTTCAGCCTATGCAGCTACCACAGAAAAAACCGGTGATTTGCAGGTAATTGATTATACAGACACAGAAATCGGATTAGTAGGAAATGGCCTTGTTGTTAATGGCGTGCCTCACAATTGGACCGAAACCATCATGTTATCAACTCCGACTGTTGAAAATGAAACCAACTATACCTGGACCTATGAAAGTGTAGAAGTACAACCAGACAGCAGTGGATTTAAATTCAGAGAAGGTCAGGACTGGAATGGTATATCAATCGGTTACCCACAGGTTACAATGGCCGGTCTTGCAGCCGATGATTTCGAAACAAACGGTGATGGAAACTTTTTACCAAAAGTTGCCGGCGTTTATGATATCGAATTATTCATTGACGCTGTTACTGAAGAATACACGGTTACCGTTAATGAAGCCGGAGCAGCTCCCGAACTTTATGTTCTCGGTGATGCAACTCTCGCAGGTTGGGATAACACAATCGCTCTTCCAATGACTGGTACTGGTGGTATTTATACCATTACAACCGAACTTGCCGGAACAGGTACAATGTTGAAATTTATTGAAGTTCTTGGCCAATGGGCACCGCAATACGGAACTGATGCAAATGGAACCAGCTCAGGTGGAAACCTGGTTTATCGTCCTGACGAAAATACTCCAGATCCAGCTGCAATCCCCTCTCCGGATGTTGCAGGCACTTATGTTATTACTGCTAATATCAATGATCTGACTTACACCATTGTTGCTGCAAAATAGTAAATCAGAATAAATTCTCTATAAAAAAAGCCTCCCTTAAAAAGGGGGCTTTTTTTATTGTCCCAGCCTCACAATACCGTACCTGAAGCAGCTAAAAAATAAACACTTAGCTTTCCCTATCCCATCAATTCCAATGACTGCATTAGCAATTCAATTTTCTATCTTTCCATACCTTGCATTTGTTCTAATGCTTTTTTGATTGCTCTTTAATAAGATTCAGTGCTGATCCGGCTTTAAACCAGCTAATCTGCACTTCAGAATAGGAATGATTTACAGGAAATTGCTCTTTAGTACCATCCGCATGCTTCAAAACTACAATGAGTTGCCTGCCAGGTGTAAATTCCTGCAAACCAATTATATCGATTGTATCATCTTCTTGAATTCTGTCGTAATCAGCTTTATTCACAAAAGTTAATGCCAGCATGCCCTGTTTTTTCAGATTTGTCTCGTGTATTCGGGCAAAGCTGCGCACAAGGACAGCTTTAACACCCAAATGACGTGGTTCCATTGCTGCATGTTCGCGCGACGAACCTTCACCGTAATTTTCATCGCCAACAACTATGGAACCAATTCCTGCAGATTTATATTGACGTGCCGTAGCAGGAACCTCATCGTATTTTCCTGAAAGCTGATTTTTAATCTCATTGGTTTTTCCATTGAAAGCATTTGTAGCACCGATCAGCATATTATTGGAAATATTGTCGAGGTGGCCGCGGTATCGCAGCCACGGGCCAGCCATTGAGATGTGGTCGGTTGTGCATTTTCCGGCTGCTTTAATCAACAGCCTGAGCCCCGTTATATCTTTTCCATCCCAACCCGGAAAACCTTCAAGTAGCTGCAACCGATCAGAATCCGGATTGACTTTCACAACAATATCTCTGCCATTTTCCGCCGGTGCCTGATAGCCATTGTCTTCAAATGCAAAACCATTCAATGGCATTTCGATACCTTTAGGTTCATTCAGTTTCACTTTCTCTCCTTTTTTATTCACCAGATAATCTGTCAAAGGATTAAAATTCAGGGTTCCGGCAATGGCAAAGGCTGTTACAATTTCGGGAGAAGCTACAAAACCATGGGTATTTGGATTTCCATCATTGCGTTTGGCAAAATTGCGATTAAAGGAAGTCATAATCGAATTTTTCTCTTTTTTATCAGCTCCATGCCTTGCCCATTGACCAATGCAAGGGCCACAAGCATTCGCCAGAACTACTCCTCCGATCTTTTCGAATACATCCAGGTAGCCGTCTCTTTCAACAGTGAAGCGAACCTGCTCCGAGCCCGGAGTGACCGTATATTCAGATTTCACCTCCAAATCCATATCAAGTGCCTGCTTAGCCACTGAAGCTGCACGGGTGATGTCTTCGTAGGAACTATTGGTGCACGAACCGATCAATCCAACTTCAAGTTTTTCGGGCCAGCCATTTTCTTTTACTTTTTTGGCAAATTCCGAAACCGGTGTTGCCAGATCAGGAGTAAAAGGGCCGTTGATATGAGGCTCAAGAGTGGAAAGATTTATTTCGATCAGTTGATCAAAATATTTCTCAGGATGTTCGTAAACCTCAGGATCAGCAGTAAGAAAATCCCGGATTTTATCTGCCTCATCTGCAACAACTTCACGACCTGTACCCCTGAGATAGTCAGCCATTTTTTCATCGTATCCGAAAATTGAAGTAGTTGCACCAATTTCCGCTCCCATATTACAAATTGTGCCTTTTCCTGTACAACTCAGTGTTTTTGCACCAGGGCCGAAATATTCGAGAATAGCACCTGTACCTCCTTTTACAGTGAGAATTCCGGCTACTTTCAGAATAATATCTTTTGATGCTGTCCATCCACTGAGTTTCCCCGTCAGTTTAACCCCAATAAGTTTTGGCATTTTCAATTCCCAGGGCATTCCTGCCATTACATCAACGGCATCGGCACCACCAACACCAATTGCCACCATTCCCAATCCTCCTGCGTTTACAGTGTGCGAATCAGTTCCTATCATCATACCACCGGGAAACGCATAATTTTCCAATACAACCTGATGGATAATTCCAGCACCCGGATTCCAGAAGCCAATTCCATATTTGTCGGATACTGAAGCTAAAAAATCAAAGACTTCTTTATTGGCATCCTTTGCAACACGCAGGTCTTCTTTAGCTCCAACCCTTGCCTGGATCAAATGATCACAATGAACTGTAGAGGGCACAGCAACTTTGCTTCGTCCGGCCTGCATAAACTGCAACAGTGCCATCTGGGCAGTAGCATCCTGCATCGCAACACGGTCAGGGGCAAAATCAACATAGTCTTTTCCACGCTGATATTCGCTATCGGGTAAACGATCCCATAAATGTGCGTAAAGAATTTTTTCAGTTAATGTAAGTGGCCTGTTAAGAAGTTTACGTGCTGAATCAACTTTTTCAGAAAAATCTTTGTATACTTTTTGAATTAAATCGAAGTCAAATAACATAATTGTTGGTTTTAAATTTATTGCAAAAGTACCTAAATTCAAGTGTTTATGGTTGTTAAGAAATCCTAAACCAACTATCAAAAGCAAATAAGCCATTCAAATCAATAAATGCAGAAGGGAGAAAAACTGTTCATTATCTTTAACCATAAGGTCAGGTAGGGAGAGAAATAAAAGTATTTCAGAATTTTTCAATTATTTTTGTCACCAAAAAATTTAAGCTTAATTATTTATTAATCAAATTATTTTAGGAAATGAAAAAGTTACTTATTTTATTCATTGCCATGGGAATGATTATGACACAACGTTGCGATCAGCCGGTGAGCGTCAAATATCCGGAAACAAAAACAGTGGATGTTACCGATGACTACCACGGAACTACAATTGCCGACCCCTATCGCTGGCTTGAGGACGATAAATCCGAAGAGACAGCAGCATGGGTTGAAGCACAAAACAAGGTTACTTTTGGATATCTGGAACAAATACCTTTCAGAGAAGACATAAAAAACCGTCTGACCCAGATTTGGGATTATCCTAAATACAGTGTAACTTTCAAAAAAGGAGACCGCTATTTTTACTTCAAAAACGACGGGATGCAAAATCAAAGCGTCCTTTATGTTCAGGAAAGTCTTGAAGACACAGCACGGGTGCTCCTTGATCCAAACCTGCTTTCGGAGGATGGGACGGTAGCTTTATCTGGTTACGATGTGTCGCGTGATGGAAAATACCTAGCCTACGGAATTTCAAGAGGTGGTTCGGACTGGAACGAAATTTACATTCTGGAAATTGAATCAGGAAAAACCCTTGATGACCATCTGATGTGGATAAAATTTTCGGGGATTGCCTGGCATGGCGATGGTTTTTACTATAGCCGCTATGACGAACCAACCGGCAGCGAATTGTCCGGTAAAAATGAATATCACAAAGTGTTTTATCACAAAACAGGAACACCTCAGACCGAGGATATGCTTATCTATGAAAACAAAGAATTCCCCTTGCGCAACTATGCCGCCGGTGTTACAGACGACGAGAAATTTTTGATTATCTACGAAACCGAAAGCACCTCAGGAAATGCCATGTATATTAAAGATCTGACCAAACAGGAATCACAATTTGAAGCAATCGTCGATGGATTTGATCACGATTTTACTGTCATTGATGACTATGATGGAAAACTGTTAGTCAGAACCAATTATGAAGCTCCAAAATATCAACTCATACAAATTGACCCAACACAGAAAGAACAGTCAAACTGGAAAACCATTTTGCCAGAACAGGAAAACGTTCTCGAAAATGTTACCCTGGTGGGCGGAAAAATAGTGGCAGAATACATGAAAGATGCATACAGTCAGGCTTTTATTTACGATATGACTGGTACGCAGACAGGCAGTTTAGATCTTCCCGGGATAGGAACCCTTGCCGGATTTAGTGGCAAAAAAGAGGAAAATATCGCTTTCTACGGTTTCACCTCTTTCACTTTCCCTACCACCATTTACAAGTATGATATCGAAAAGAATGAATCTGTGGTTTATCGCAATCCGGAGCTCGATTTTGATCCGACAGCATACGAAACCAAACAGGTATTTTATGAAAGCAAAGACGGAACCAAAGTTCCAATGTTCATTGTTCACAAAAAAGGAATCGCACTGAATGGTAACAACCCAACTTTGCTTTATGGTTATGGGGGATTCAACATTAGCCTGACACCCGGTTTCAGTGTTACACGACTGATTTTGCTTGAACAGGGTGGGATTTTTGCCATGCCAAATCTGCGCGGTGGCGGCGAATACGGAAAAGAATGGCACGAAGCCGGAACCAAAGAACGTAAACAAAATGTATTTGATGATTTCATTGCAGCCGCCGAGTACCTGATCGAAAACAAATATACCTCTCCCGACTATCTTGCTGTTCAGGGTGGTTCAAACGGTGGATTGCTTGTTGGTGCAGTGATGACCCAGCGGCCAGATTTGTTCCAGGTTGCACTACCTGCAGTGGGTGTGCTCGACATGCTGCGCTATCATCTATTCACCATAGGCTGGGCCTGGGCAACAGATTACGGAAAAAGTGATGTTCCCGAAGAATTTGAATACCTTATCAAATATTCCCCGCTTCATAACCTGAAAACCGGAACCTGTTATCCTGCCACACTGGTCACTACTGCCGATCATGATGACCGGGTTGTACCAGCTCATTCATTCAAGTTTATTGCTTCTTTGCAGCAGCATCAGGGTTGCAGCAATCCAACACTCATCCGGATTGAAACAAAAGCCGGTCATGGTGCAGGCAAACCTACGTCAAAAGTAATCGAAGAATATGCCGATGTTTATGCCTTCATTTTCTATAACATGGGGTTTAAACCAAGCTTTTAATTCTGCGTATTTCGTTGGGTAAATTCAAACAGATTAAAAACCGGTTCTAATAGCAACCTTTATTGGTGAAAAATGAACCCAAAAATGGCTGATTGATTTATTCAAAACGAATTTTAAAAGCAGGCGGTAGTATCAAAAAACAATGATACTATCGCCTGTCGCTTTATTATCTGATGCTGATAAACAATAAGGGATAATTACAGAAAGAGGCGCAGATCGAAGCAGGTTTTCAAAGTTTTCCATTAACAAACCAAAATCCTGAGAAAAAATTTAACCTGTCAGACAAAGTATTTATTTAATTATTTTTATACCCAAATTCTAAATCAGTTAAAAACGATGAAAACATATTTACAATTTGCCATTTTGATTTTAGTGTTGCCGATCATCAATCCTCTTTTTGGTCAAAACGGTTCTGCGCTATATCTTGATGGTGTAAACGATTATATGATAGTTGCCGATCACAACGATCTTGACATTGATGCCGGAGAGAATTACACCATAACTCTTTGGATAAAATCATCGGCAAGCGACGATTATTTCAGAATCATCAACAAAAGAGCCGTTTCAGGTATTAATCCCGGTTTCGAATTGATTGTACAGGAAGGTATTGGTGCTTTTGGTATTAACCTTAGAAGTGTTAATAACACCAACGCCGGTCCTCCGTTTGGAACTACACCAATAACCGACGGCAGCTGGCATCACCTGGCAATGGTTGTTAATTCCGGTAATTCCACAGCCACAATCTATGTTGATGGAACTGCTGAACAAAACAGCAATTCAACAGCAATCGGAACAGAAAGTTTTGCCAACGATTTGCCATTGTTGTTCGGCACCAATAACAACCTTTCACTTTTCATGCATCTGACGCTGGATGATGTCAGATTTTGGCAAAATGCGCTGACCGATTCTGAAATCCTCAATGATATGACACAGGTAATTATTGGCAATGAACCCGGATTGCTGGCCGCCTGGAATTTCGAAAATGTAACAGGCACAACCGTTCCGGACCTAAAAAATAATCACAACGGAACATTGATTGGCGGTGCATCCATTATTCCTGTCAATCAAACCATGATGGTTGCTGAAAGTAACGAAGTAACCACTGGCATACCCGTGGGAAAAGGTGAACCTATGGAACGTATTGTGGCTGTAAATGTAATAACTCAGGGATCCGAAAACCCGCTTGCCCTTAACTCCATAACCTTTTCACTGGATGGGACGACCAACATTTCTGATATTACTCAACTCTATGCCAATTATACTTTTGGTACACCACACACAGGAACCGCTGTCCTGTATGGCACTGCAACGCCAGTGGGAGGCAATATTACCATAAACGGCAATCAGCAATTGCAGGAAGGAAACAACTTTTTCTGGATCATGTCAGATGTATCACCATCGGCCCAGGAAGGTAATTTCATCGCAGGCAATGTAGTTTCGGTGGTCGTCGAAGGACAAAACTATACAGTAACACCGGCAACCGGCACTGACAAAAGGCTGATTTTGCTTGAACACAAACTGCTTTTTTCGGGTGGAGATTATGGTTCGGTGAATTTCAGGATTCCTGCACTAACAACTGCTAATGATGGTTCCCTGATTCTGGCTGTAGATGCACGTGTTGACGTTCCCGGCGATCTTCCCAACAACATTGACATCATGGTTCGAAGAAGCACTGATCTTGGCGAAAGCTGGTCAGATGCAATTACCATTGCTGATTTCGGGTCTTTTGGCGCAAGCGATCCTGCCCTGGTAGTCGAAAAAGCTTCAGGTACAATACTTTGCATGTTTGCTTCACACAGCGGACTTTTTCAGTCCACACCGGCCAACCCGATTCGGTTTCAGGTATGCCGTAGTACCGACAACGGTATCACATGGAGCGAACCCGCCGAACATACCTCATCCATTTATGCTCCCACCTGGTATGCAGCATGGCTGGCTTCGGGCAGTGCCCATCAGTTGCGCAACGGTCGGATTGTTGGCGCTGTTGGCGTAAGGCAGAATTCCGGAAATACTATCAGTAATTTTATGATTTACAGTGACGACGCCGGAATAACCTGGAATTATAAACCTGCCCAGGCTTCAGCAACCGGTGATGAAGCCAAAATTGTGGAACTGGATAACAGCCATCTGATGATGAACATCCGCAATCAAACACCCGACTGTAGAAAAATTGTAGTCAGCGAAAATACCGGTGATTCATGGGGTACACCCTATTTTCAGTATGAACTTATTGACCCCGCCGTGAATGCCGATTTTATACGATACACTTCTGTGCTCGATGGTTATGAAAAAAGCCGGCTACTTTTTTCTACCGCCTCGCATCCGACCATTCGCAAAAATCTTACCCTCTTCATCAGTTATGACGAAGCTGCTGCATGGCCTGTCTCAAAAGTCATCAACCCTGGTATGTCAGGTTACTCGTCATTGACCATCCTGAACGACGGCACCATTGGTATTGCTTATGAAAACGGTGAATACGAAGATTATCAGATCTATTTCGCCCGACTATCGCTCGAATGGCTCACTGACGGAAACGACACCTGGTTGCCACCGGTCGGAATTAACGATGCTCAACCAACAAATTTCGACATTTATCTTATGCCGAATCCTGTAAACAAAACCCTGCAGGTTGTTTATCATCCGAAAATGGAAGTAGAATTGAAAGCAGCACTATTCAACAGTTCAGGACAGTTGATCATGGAATTTACCAACAGTTCTGTCACCCACACATTTAATCAAACTTATGACCTTTCATCACTTGCAGCCGGTCTGTATTTTCTCAGAATCGACTGTGACGGAGAACAAACACTGAAAAAATTGGTAGTGGCAAAATATTGATGTTCATCAAAAAAACCCGGGCTGTATTGCAACAAACCCGGGTGTAAACCTAACTTGTAACCCTCACTTATTTTCTGACAATTTTTCTGAAAATAGTTCCTATGTTTTGTTCAATTTTGATAATATAAACTCCGGGATTGCAGCCACTCAGGTCGATACTCATCTCTGGACTGGAATTACTTACCTCATGCCCGACAACCTGACCTTTTGCATCAGTAACGGTGATTTCAGCATCCGCATCCAGTCCGGTGATGATAATCAAGCCGTTGGTCGGATTGGGATAAATTCCGATTGTCGTTCCTAAATTAACATTGTCAATTCCGGTGGCTGCTTTGAAATCGATGATAGCTGACAGGCCGTTTTCGGTGAACAGGCCGCTGGATTGAGGGAGGGATGGGTCAAAAACGGGATTCAACCCTGACAGGATTTCGAACCCTTTCAGGGTTTTGAAGAAGATCATTTCCCCTTCAAAAAACCCATCTTTCTCCGATGTTGTAGGATCATCACCAAACAATGTCAAACTAATGGTTTCACTGCTGTAAACCGTTGCACCGAAACAGTTGCTGTGTTGATCAAAAGCGCCGATGATAGCACC
>RZYY01000272.1 GCA_009930115.1 Sphingobacteriia bacterium
GGGTAATAACATTTACCGGTAAAGATTGTAAAACAGAATCTTTATTAAAATCAGCATCATAATCCACAACACTTTCGAACCGGATATTCCGATAACCATTAATTAAGTTTACTACTTTGCTGGTATCAAAAGCTGAAATCAACTCATTATTATCGGGTCGTCGAACCCTTAGTGTATTCCGGTCAGGCTTTTCAATTCTATATGATTCTTCCGGAAATGATGGGAAATCAACCTGAATGGAAAAAATCTCATGTGGGTTTTTGGCAAAAATAGTATGATCGCGCCAATCGTTTGGATTTGCTGAAAAACGTGCTGACAGAAATCCCCGTAATCCGGGCAGGTAAACAATGAAAGGGGTGTTTGAGCCTTCTATCATCATGAATGTTCCCAAATTGTCAGGAGTTGGCTGACCCACGTAGAAGACTTTGGATAACTTTTCCCGGTAAAACATCCTGACAACATGAAAAAGGTTAATTGCAGGCAGATTTTGATATACCTCCACCTTTACTGAATTTGTAGCCAGATTGGTAATCACATTATTATATCCGGCTTTTGATACAGGAGATTGTACAGCCATTCGGTACATCGTAGCCAACAAACGATTAACAGCTTCAGTGCGGGCATTTAAAGTATCGTTGAGAAGCCATTTACCCGGAAATACCCTTGAAAGCAACACTTCTTTACCCTTCATATCAGCCAGGTAAATTTTTGTTACTGAAGTAGTATCATCAACAGAAAATGCACCGATATCATCATCCAGCGTTCCAGTCCGCTTTTGTGTAAGCAATACTATGGCAACAACAGCCATGATTAAAACCAACATTAATTTTATCCTTAAATTCTTCATTTTACTTGATTTGAATAACATCATTTTTTAAACTCTGCTTCAACTCCTTTCACTGAAAAGTTGATGACATAACATAACCAAAGTCAGGTCAATCAATAGCTTTCGCTTTCTGGTCATGAAACTGCTGTAGCTCATAATTACCTTTCAAACCATACAAATGACTAAGATTCCGGTGAGCTACCTGACTATCCGGAGTAATTGTCAGCACTTTTTGGAAAGTAATTATTGCCTGGTCATAATCCTGAAGCATGTAGTAGCAATTACCGGCGTTGATCAATGCTCCAATATTATCCGGCTTTAACTCCACCGATTTTTGAAATTGTAGAAGAGCATCCGCATATTTTTGTTGTTCCACCAACAGATTTCCGAGCGAAAAATAGTGATCGGGATCATCTGAAGATTGATTTTTCATTTTTTCAAAGTGACGGTTGAAGGCATTTTCGACAAGTGACATATTGCTTCTTGCCGTAACATTTTCGGGATCAAGTTGTAATGCTTTTTTAAGCAGTTTAAGTGCTTCGGTGTAATCTCCTTTCATATAGTAGGCAAGTGCCAAATTTGCTGTTGTCATTGAACTGGCATTGGCTTTTTTGTAATAATCGATGGAAGTTTCATAATCACCTTTCTGATAATAAGCATAGCCGAGCTTAAAATACGCCTCACCAAACCGGGGATTGATCTCAATGGCCTTTTGCAACTGAGCTACACCCTGCATCATAAGAGAATCTTTTACAGCTTTGTCGGTGGCCGCAACGGCCTGATTTACAAGCTCACTGCCATAATGCTTGCGCAATTGAGCACTATTTCCACCATATCGAATATCAGCAGAAAAGAGCGTTAAATTATTTCTCCATACCGGATTACGTGCTATCGTTCTGCCAGAATAAAACAAAAGCAAGACAACCGTTATTCCTAAAAAAGCTTTGGAAGCAAGCGGGCGAAAGTCATACAATACCCGTCCGGTTGATTTTTCACGGGGTAATAATTTAAACAGATAATAAGTCAGAGCAATGGAAAAACCAAGTACAGGGGCGTACAAAAAACGCTCAGCCATAATTCCGCCTCGCAGAAGAACAAATGAAAGTCCAACTGACATTGTAATGCCAAAATAAATTATTGCAAAGGATATGATGTTTCTCCGCTTCAAATTTTTTACCGCAATCACGATAAGCATAGCAAGTAAAATCAATGAAAGCCAAACAACAGGACTACTCCAGCCGGCCTCGGGCACCTGATTGTAAGAGTAATCATACATGAGCCTGAATGGAAAAATCAGCCTGAAAAGATAAAACCCGAAAATATAAAGTGTGGTTGGAATTCGGAGAGAAACATCACGGTAAGGATAATTGTTGAGATCAATCGGAGGACTTCCCGAAACTGTGCCAATGAATGCATATTTCATAAATAGAAAACCTGCTGAAACAGCAATAAAAGCAAGGGTAACCCAGGCAATATACCCTCCTTTTTTTGGGGTAAAAAAGAACAACATAAAAGGAATTACTGCCAGTGTAGTCATGGCAGTTTCCTTGGAAAGCAAAGCTAAAAAGTAGAAAAACAATGCAAAAACCAAACTTACCCAGTTTCTTGATTTAGAATAATTGAAAACCAGCAGCAAAGCAATAATGCCGTTGAAGAAACTCAGCATTTCATCTC
>RZYY01000104.1 GCA_009930115.1 Sphingobacteriia bacterium
TTCAAAAGACAGTATGCCCGGATCACTATACAGTGACCTTGCCAAGATATACGAAAAAGCAGTTCAGTTTCCGGCAGGAGGGTCTATTACCATCATTGCAGTAACTACCCTCTCAGGGGGCGACATTACCCACGCTATTCCCGACAATACAGGCTATATCACCGAAGGGCAGTTGTTTCTGCGTCGCGATACCGACATTGCCAAAGTAATCGTTGATCCGTTCCGGAGCCTTTCCCGTCTGAAACAAAATGTTATCGGGAAAGATACCCGAAAAGATCATGCTCAGGTAATGAACGCAGCTATTAAACTTTACGCAGAGGCTGCAAATGCAAAAACCAAACTCGAGAATGGTTTCGATCTCACTGATTTTGATGAACGATCCCTCGAATTTGCAAGACAATATTCTAACGATATCCTTGCCATAGATGTAAATATCGGAGGTGAAGAAATGCTCGACAAAACATGGGAACTTTTTGGAAAATATTTTTCACCATCGGAAGTGGGCATCAAACAGGAGTTGGTCGATACCTACTGGCCTGATGGTAAATAATTCAAAATCCTATAAAACATATTGTAAGCATTAGAATAAAAAAATGGCTATAAAATTTCATTATAATAAAACTTCACTTCAACAACTCTCAAAACAGTTGAAAATACGTGTCAATGCACTTCCTACACTCAAAAACAAAGAATCTGCATTGCGTACAGAAGTAAAAAAAGCCAAGGATGAAGCAGCACGACTTGACCGTCTGCTGGATGAAAAAATAATTGCTAACAATTCTACACTGAGGCTTTGGAATGAATTTAAACCTGAATTGGTAGCCATCAAAGAAGTGAAACTTTCGGTAAAAAAAATTGCAGGAGTTAAAACCCCCATTCTCGATGATATAGTTTTTGAAATCAAAGAATACAGCCTGTTTAAAAACCCCTCCTGGTATCCGGATGGAATTAATGTGATCAGGGAACTTGCCCATATAGCCCTTGAACGCGATGTCTTCGAACGCAAAACCGAACTCCTCGATTTTGCAAGAAAAAAGACCACCCAAAAGGTAAACCTTTACGAAAAAGTACAAATACCAGGATATGAGGAAGCTATTTTAAAAATAAAACGCTTCATGGAAGACGAGGAAAATCTTTCGAAATCATCCCAGAAAATCGTGAAAAGTCGTATGGAAAAAAAAGAAAGTGAGGCTGCCTGATGATAGTACCCATGAAAAAATATGCCTTTTTAATCCATCACAGAGATTATCATAATTTCCTGATTGATTTACAGGAATTGGGTGTGGTGGACGTAGTGGATAAAGGCATTGAACCTGACGAA
Source organism: Sphingobacteriia bacterium (assembly GCA_009930115.1). Taxonomy (GTDB): domain Bacteria; phylum Bacteroidota; class Bacteroidia; order Bacteroidales; family 4484-276; genus RZYY01. The sequence continues at coordinate 1,322 of RZYY01000104.1, forward strand.
GAAACGACAAATGAGATTTTTCGACTCCAACAGTATGACAGGGTAATCAAATTTCTTAAAAGTAAAGAATCAAACCAGCAAAAAGAATTTTCCGGTCAGAATGCGGAAGAATTGCTTGATAAAATTCTGCAAATGCAGTCTGAAACAGACTCGCTAAAGCAGAAAATTGCAATACTTGATAAAGCTTATCGGTCGGTTGCTCCTTGGGGAAAATTTTCAAATAATGACCTTACACGTTTAGCTGATAATGGATTTTATGTTCGTTTTTTTGAAGTTACCGAACGAAAATTCCGGCCTGAGTGGGAAAAGGAATACAACCTTCAGGTAATCAGTCAAAGTGAAGGGATGGTTTATTTCGTTATTGTTCAACGCGAAGGCGAAATTATTGAAATTGATGCTGAAGAGATAAAAGCTCCGGAACGTCCGGCTGATGAAATTCAGAAAGAGAAAGAACAGCTTCTGGAAAGGATTAATGAAATAGATAATTTTTATTCCGAAAATGCTGCCGGCTTAATTCCATTGTTTGAACAGGAAAAAAACCAAAAGGAAAATAGAATTTCATTTGCCCGGGTAGTGCGAAACACAGGTAAAGAAGCTGCTGACCATTTAATGATTATCGAAGGGTGGGTTCCGGATTCTAAGACCATGGCTGTCAATAGCTTTCTCGATAGAAAAGAAGTTTTTTATCTTACTGATAATCCGGGAAAAGAAGACAAGGTTCCGATTATGCTGAAAAACAATAACTTCAGCAAGCTTTTCGAACCCATCGGGAAACTTTATTCCTTACCAAAATACAGTGAATTGGATCTGACGCCGTTTTTTGCCCCGTTTTTTATGTTGTTTTTTGGTTTCTGCCTTGGCGATTCGGGTTATGGTTTACTTTTCGTTATCGGTGCAATGCTTTTCAGGAAAAAAGTAAGTAGCGACTTGCGTCCCATCCTTACACTTATGTTATGGCTGGGAATAGCTACAATAATCTTTGGAGCCGTTTCGGGTACCTTTTTTGGGATGAACCTGATTGAAATGATTGATGAAGGAAAGCTCGTCTGGTTACGAGATATGCGTGGTTATATGCTGGACTCCGAAAAGATGTTCTATTTTGCCTTAGTTCTTGGCGCAATTCAGATTGTGTACGGGATGTTTATCAAAGCAATTAACCTTTCACGGCAATACGGCCTTGCGCATGCATTGTCAACTATTGGATGGATAATTCTGATCCTGGGATTGGTAATAGTATTTGCGCTGAAAAATGATAATAACGTTTCATTGATGAATGTTGTGATGTATGTTATTTTTGCTATTTCAGGGATTTTGGTTTTATTTTTTAATAATCCCGGGAAAAATATTTTTGTGAATTTTGGTGGTGGCATCTGGGAGGTCTATTCAATTGCTACAGGAATACTTGGCGACCTGTTGTCCTACATCAGGTTATTTGCACTTGGAGTATCAAGTGCTATCCTTGGATATGTTTTCAACGATCTGGCAATGCAAATGAGTGGGAGCACGCCGATTGTCAGCCAGTTGATATTTATTATCATACTTTTGATCGGACATGGTTTGAATATTTTTATGGCAACACTTGGTGCTTTCGTTCATCCTATGCGTCTGACTTTTGTAGAATTTTACAAAAATGCCGGCTTTACCGGTGGAGGTAAAGCCTATCATCCATTTTCAAGAAAATAAATTTTATAATTAATTGAGAAGTAATACACTAAATTTAAAGGAGAAAAAAGTATGACATTTGCTCTGATTTTAACCTACGTTGGTCTTGCCCTTATGATTGGGTTAGCCGGTATCGGCAGTGCCTATGGCGTAACCATGGGAGGAAACGCAGCCATTGGTTCTCTGAAAAAAAATGATGAGGCTTTTGGTAATTACATGTTGTTGAGTGCCTTGCCAGGAACTCAGGGTTTATACGGATTTGCCGGATTCTTTGTAATCAACAATTCTGGGGTGATCTCACCTGATATGACTATTCTTCAGGGAGCTGCCATCTTTGGCGCCGGATTGGCACTGGGTCTGGTTGCTTTGTTTTCAGCTATCCGACAGGGCAGTATTTGTGCAAATGGTATTGCTGCTATTGGCTCGGGGTACGATGTTTTTGGGAAAACAATGATTCTTGCCGTATTTCCTGAATTATACGCAATTGTTGCTTTTGCGGCAACTTTCCTTATTTCTACAGGTCTCTGAGAATAATAGTTAAGCATTATCATATTTTCGGATAATACTGATCCGGAGTAAATTACGAAAAATGGAGTTTTTCCTGTTGCGGGAAGCACTCCATTTTTTTTGGATCAGTTATTTGACTGAATTTATAGTTTCTGATTCAGGAAGTATTTTAAAATCCTTTCTAACAAACGGTATTAGCAGATTAATTACCTGATTCCAATATTTTTTTGTTGACTATTTCATCAATTTCCTGACCGATAATTGCAGATTTCGTTTCTATTTCAGAAGCTTCGAAAATTATTTTGTTAATAAAATCATGATCCTGAATACCACTTGCGTTGATTTTAACATTCAGGAATGCACCACGAACAGCGGTAAGAGCGCAGAGTGCACCCACGCCTGCATCGGAAACCGAGTTGGGATTACCGATAAGTGCCATGGCTTTGATTATTTCCAAGGATTCGAAAGATTTTTTCATTACCCGCAAAGGTATTTCCATGGCATATTTTGATGCTTCCTGTATAGCCTGAGTTCTTGTTTTTTTTTCTTCTTCCGTACCTTTGGGCAAGCCGAAAGCATCCATAATTCGGTTGAATGCACGGGTATCTTCATCAACCAGTAAAAGCAATTCGTCTTTGAGGATTTGCCCTTTTTCGGCCCATCCGGAAAATTCTTCCCAACGTTCATCCCAGCCACGTTTGTGTGAGGAAAGATTGGCTACCATGGTTCCAAGCGAAACTCCCAAAGCTCCTACATAAGCAGAAATTGAACCACCACCGGGTGCCGGTGATTCAGAGGCTGTTTCATTGGCAAATTCGCGCAGGTTCATGCCTGCAAGCTTTTTTGAATGATCATCGGCGATCATATATTCAATAATTTTTTCTTTGGGATTGAAAGGTTTTAAATCGTCCAGTCCAAGGGATTTTACAGCAATTTTAATCAGTTCTTCTTCAGAAACACCTACTGACCTTTGTTGTTTTCTGAGAAAATACTTACCGGCTTCGCGCATAGCCTTTAACGGAATTAATCCGATCAGCTCTGATCCGGTTACTCTGATTCCCCGTTCCTGTGCTTTTTTGCATGCTTCTTCAAAAGCTATATGAACGGGTGTAATACTGATATTGGTAAGATTGAGAGAAATCTGCGCGATACCGTATTCTTCGATATACCAGCCAATTCCTTTTACTGCTTTAAGTGAACCGGGAATAATCACCGGATTTCCGTTTTCATCTTTTACAATTTTTCCTGTGATCGGGTCTCCTTCGCGCATCACACGGCCACTTTCGCGAATGTCGAAAGCAATAGAGTTAGCACGACGGATCGAAGTAGTATTGAGATTGATGTTGTATGCGACCAGAAAATCTCTGGCACCAACAGCAGTTGCTCCTGACCGGGCATTGAAACGGGCGGGGCCAAAATCAGGCTTCCATTCAGGTTTTGCAAGCTTCACAGGAAGGCCTTCGTATTCACCCGAACGGCAGTTGGCCAGGTTGCGTCTTTTTTCGGTAAAAGCTGCATTTTCGTAACAGTAGACAGGTATTTCCAATTCTTCGCCAATTCTTTGAGCCAGCTTGCGGGCATATTCCACAGTTTCTTCCATGGTAATATTTGATACAGGGACCAGAGGACATACATCAGTAGCACCCATTCGCGGATGTTCCCCTTTATGTTTAGTCATATCAATGATCTGTGAAGCCATTTTAACTGCTCTGAAAGCTGCTTCTATTACTTCATCCGGTGTTCCCACAAATGTAACAACAGTACGATTGGTGGCAGCTCCGGGATCAACATCCAGCAATTTCACCCCTTCCACCGTTTCTATCTGACCGGTGATTTGTTTAATGATGGCCATGTCTCTGCCTTCGCTGAAATTAGGAATACATTCAATTAACTTTTTCATAGTTGGAAGTATATTTAAAAATTTTTGCAAAAGTAATGAACCAGAAAGATTGTCAATAACAGTTTTACAGAATCAGAAGTAATGAATTTTTAGTATTGAGCAAGCAGTTTTAATTTTATGCGCAAATTGAAATTACTAAAAAAACACTATTGACCGACAAAATTCAAAAAGGGTAAAAAAATGTGGAGGGGATTCCTCTCCGCCGGCTGGCGGTGAGAAATCTCATATTTTTTGTCGATTAGTAGTGTAAAAAAACGAATTATTTGTTTGAAAAATCATGAATCTTACCATTCAGAATTACTGTTTCCAACTTGTTGCTTCCATAGTAATAAGGCATGAAATGATAGGAAGGGATAGGTTTGGTGATAAAAACATTGGCGCGTTTTCCTATAGCAATGCTTCCCAGCTCATCACTTAAATCCATCGCATAAGCCGTGTTAATGGTTGTGGCGTTTATGCCTTCCTCAGGAGTCAGCCTGTAGAGGATACTTGCCATGGAAAGGATCAGCTGCATGTTTCCGGAAGGAGAGGAGCCGGGATTAAAGTCACTCGCCATAGCCACCGGCAAACCAGCATCAATCATTTTGCGTGCAGGAGCATAGGGCATATTCAGAAAAAATGCAGCTCCCGGCAAAATTGTTGGCATGGTTTCACTTCCAAGCAACGCATTAATTTCAGTATCTCCGGTGTATTCGAGGTGATCGACCGAAAGAGCGTTGTATTTTACTCCAACCTGAACACCACCTGAATAATCCAGCTCGTTAGCATGAATTTTAGGCCTTAAGCCATATTTCATACCAGCATTCAAAATCCTGTCCGTATCATCCACAGTAAAAAAGCCCCGATCGCAAAAAACATCAATATAATCGGCAAGCTCTTCTGTTGCTATCATTGGAATCATTTCATTGATAATCAAATCGACGTATTCAGTCTGACGGCCTTTATATTCCTGAGGAACAGCATGTGCTCCCAGAAAAGTGGCTTTTATTGTTAAAGGCGAAATCTCTTTTAATTTTCTGATAACCCTGAGCATTTTCAATTCCGATGAGGTGGAAAGACCATACCCGCTTTTGATTTCTACCGCACCGGTTCCGTAACTGATAATCTCATCAAGACGCTGAGCTGCTGAAATCACCAGCTCTTCCTCAGAAATTTCCTGCAACCTGTGTGCAGAATTCAGTATTCCTCCGCCACGTTTTGCAATCTCTTCATAGGATAGGCCTTTGATTTTGTCAATATACTCAATTTCGCGACTGGCAGGGTAAACAAGGTGGGTGTGCGAGTCGCAGAATGAAGGAAAAACCATTTTACCTCTGGCATCAATCTGTTTTGCTTTCATCAATCTGTCGGATGAAACTTTGAAAGGTAGTTCATCCATTTTTCCAAAAGAAGCTATTAAGCTTTTGGAAATGAATAGAAAAGCATTGGTAATGGTTTCCAGATGATCCATATCAGGTCCGGCAACCCATTTTTTTGGTTCATGTTCAACCTGAACCAGTTCTTTGATATTGGTAATTAAAATGTCTTTCATCTTATTGTTGATTAATTTGTGCAAAAATAGTCCAACCTGTCCAGTTGACATTACAAAAGCAGGTGATAACCGAAAATTTATATCTGAAAAAGGCGTTTTTCTCAAAAGTTTGCGAAAAAATAAGCAGGTTGAAAAGAAATTCCATTTTCAAAAAAATAGTATTTTTGGCCATTAAAATAAATCAATCCGCAGTTAGTGCGGCTGAGTAAGTAAATCAAAATCAGATAAATCCATTAATTAACCTCAAATTTTATCAGTATGAAATTAAAAAGTGTACTCCTTTTGCTGACGCTTGTTTTTAGCTCTTCGATGGTCTTTGCCAAAAAGGTGGATGTAGAAGAAGCAAAAAAAATTGCTACTCGATTTTACAATGAAAAATACATTGCCAACAACAACGTACCTGCCGTATCCTTTCAGGTGGTAGAAACGCACATTATTCAAAATGAAGGTACTGATGTTGTTTATGTTTTTAATTTCAATAATAACGGGCATGCTGTGGTTCCTGCCGATGATGTCCTGTATCCGGTGGTAGGCTTTTCGTATACTACTTCTTACGATCCCGAAACTGCACCTGATAACTGGAAATACGTTATTAACAATTTTGGGGCTCAGGTAGAACATGTACGTAAAAATCATGTAGAAGCTGCTCCTCATGCTGCTGCTGCATGGGCAAATCTCAGGTCAGAAGAAAAAGGTGACCTGTCCTTTCTGACGAATCTTCGTGATATTCCCATTATGCTTACTTCAACCTGGAATCAGGATTATCCTTACAATTATTTGTGTCCTCCGGATCCACAGGGGCCGGGAGGATATGTTTATGCAGGATGTGTTGCCACTGCAATGTCAATGATTATGTATCATTGGCGCTTTCCATATACCGGAACAGGAAGTAAAACTTATTATGCACCCGGCTATGGCAATCAGACAGCCAATTTTGGTGAGAGTTATTACAACTATGAAGCCATGGTAAACAATACCGGAAATGTACCCAATTACAACGTGGCATTGCTTCAGTATCACTGCGGTGTGTCTGTTAGCATGAATTATTCTCCCGATGGCTCAGGAGCATACAGCCAGGATGTTCCTGCAGCAATTAAAAACTACTTTAAGTATTCAAATAATGCACAGTATATTCTAAGAACCGGTTGGCCTGCATGGAAAGCTTATTTGAATCAGCAAATGGAGCTATTACAGCCTGTTTACTATTCAGGCCAGGATGGTAGCGGTGGCCATGCATTTGTTGTGGATGGATTGCAGGAACAACCTGATAATAATTATTACCATTTCAACTTTGGTTGGGGAGGCTCTTCTAATGGTTGGTATCTTGCTGAAGATGCAGGAGGTTTTACTTCAGACAATGCAATGGTGAGAAATTTTATCCCCAACGAAACCATGTACCCTTATGATCCACCTCAGGAGCTTGTTGTTCTTGATTTTATGAATGGAACCATTGAAGACGGAAGCGGTCCAAAACAATCCTATCAGCCCAATATAAACAGCAGCTGGCTAATTGACCCCCAAAACGAGTATGATTCCGTTTCATACATCAGACTGACTTTTGATCGTTTTGAAACCCAGGAAGGTGTAGATATGGTAAAAGTTTATGATGGTGAAGATGAAACCGCACCATTACTTGGCGAATTTTCAGGAGCAACCATTCCTGCAGAGTTAAATTCTACTGGAAATAAAGTGCTGATAACCTTTACAACTAACGAGGAAACAGAAGCAAACGGATGGTTGATCTCATTCAAAGCATTTCAACCTGTGTGGTGTTCCGGCCTTACTTCGTTGACTGATCCAAGCGGAACGTTTGATGATGGAAGCGGCTCTTTCTATTACAACAATGGGTCCACCTGCATGTGGACCATTCAACCGGAATGGGCAAGCTCAACAACAATTTCCTTCAATTATTTTGATACGGAAGCAGATAAGGATTTTCTGAAAGTATATGACCTGCAAACCCAACAACTGCTTGCTAATCTTTCAGGTAATACAGTTCCTGAACCCATCACTGCCACCAGTGGAAAATTTTATCTTGTGTTTACAAGTAATAATGCTAATCGTGGCCTTGGATGGGAAATCTACTATGAGGCTGATAATGTTGGTATCTCCGAAAATGATGAAGTTTTTAACCATCTTTCCATTTATCCCAATCCGGCAAAAAGCAAAATAAATCTTTCTTTTATTTCAAAAGCAAAGGATATGATCTCAGTATCACTGCTTAATATGACCGGTGTCGAAGTTTACACGGCTGAACTGAAATCCAATGCATCTGCATTCACGCATGCTATTGATGTATCATCATTATCCAAAGGTGTTTACATTCTTCGGCTTCATTCAGATGAAAAAGAAATGATTAAAAAGATGATTATTGAATAATAAACAAAGGATCATCAATACGATAAAAAAGCGGGACATTTTGGTCCCGCTTTTTTTGTGTTTAATAAAATTTTAATTTTGAAAAAAATCAAAGTCATGAAAAATTTTCTACTCTCGTTTTCTCTGCTTGTTGTAAATATTTTTCAGGGAATTGGACAATCAGCAGATTTTTCGGTTAAACCGGAGGAAGCAATTCAGGTTGCCGGTAATGTTTTCTCCGAGCGTTTCCCCAATCAGATTTTCAATAGTGAAAATCCTGAGGTCCTCATCATTGAAAGGCTTGATTTTCCGGTTTTTTATGCCGTGAATTTTGAGCATGGATTCGTTCTGGTTTCAGCCTTCAAAAATGTATGGCCTGTTTTGGCTTATTCCTGTGAAGGCAAGTTTTCAAAGCCTTGCGATGAGCAAAATGTAAAAGCATGGATAAAGCAATACGAAGATCAGATTCTGTACGCTTGTTCTACTGCCAGATCAGCTACATTAGAGATTCAAAAAGCGTGGGACAAGTACCTTTCTTCTGACATCGCTGTCAAAGCCAAAACAAGAATAAGATATGCAGAACCTTTGCTCACATCGAAATGGAATCAGGGAATTTATTACAACGCAATGTGTCCGGCTGATCCGGGTGGCCCCGGCGGACATACTTATGCAGGTTGTGTTGCTACTGCAATGGGGCAGGTCATGTATTATTTCAGACATCCTGAAACCGGAACCGGTGAATATAGTTATTTTCATCCGGATTATGACACGATAGCTGCAAATTTTGAAAACACTACCTATAAATGGAACGAGATGGTCAACCAGTTAAGCGGGAATAACCCGGCTGTTGCTGAGTTGCTCTTTCATCTTGGTGTTTCTGTGGATATGGATTATGGGCCGAATGGTTCCGGAATGTACAACCATAAAGCTGCATACTCTTTACGAACCTACTTCAAATACTCACCTCAAACTCAATATGTATTTCGTGACAGTACCACAATGGATTGGGATAGTCTGCTCGTGTCGCACCTCGATCAAAAAATACCTATGTACTATGCTGGATGGTCTGAGCCGAATATTGTCGGCCATGCTTTTGTGGTTGATGGTTATCAGGAAGGAAGTTATTACCATTTCAACTGGGGATGGAGTGGTAGTTACGACGGATATTTTTATACCCAGGAGCTTACTCCCGGAGGATCAAATTTCAACCTTGCCCAGGAATTGATTATTCATTGCACTCCGGATACAATTAATTATACTTATCCAATCTATTGTGAAGGTGATAAAGAATTCACTTCTCACGAAGGGACCTTTGATGACGGCAGCGGACCATTATATAACTATGCTTCTTCAAGCCAGTGTTCTTTTCTGCTCAATCCTCAAAATGAATTTGATTCTATAACCAGCATAACTCTGTCGTTTCAGCGATTTAAGCTTGAATTGGACGATTACCTGAGTATATTTGATGGTGAGGATACCAATGCACCACTGATTGGTACTTTTTCGGGCGATCAGTTGCCACCTGAAATTATTTCATCCGGCAATAAACTTTTTGTTCTTTTTCTTACAAATCCACGTGGTTCAGCAGAGGGATTTTTCGCCAGCTACCATTCTCAGAAACCTGTTTGGTGCACAGGCATGACTACCTTGGCGGCAAATGAAGGAGCTATTTCAGATGGGAGCAGTTCTTTTTATTACAATAATGGGTCTGTCTGTCTCTGGTACATTAATCCTGAAGGTGCTTCGAAAGTTACATTTTCATTTTCCAAGTTCGACACAGAGCCAAGTAATGACAAAGTGAAAATTTATGATCCCACAACCAATCAATTGCTTGGAGAATTCTCGGGATATTACCCGCCTGATAGCCTTCCGCCACTGGTGATATCGCCAGTCGGGAAGATGTTTATTACTTTTACTACAAATAATTCTGTCCGTGCAGACGGATGGGAAGCAACCTATTATACTGACCTTGCCGGGGTAAAGTCTGAGGAAATCAATTCAGAGCTGAAGATTTTTCCAAATCCCTCAAAAGGAATAGCAACGATTACATGGAAAAATCAGGAATGCATGTCAGGAACGATTGAAATTTTCAATAGTGTGGGATATTTGGTTAAGAAAATATTCCTGACTATCGATCAAAATCAATATCTGTTAAATATTCCTGACCTGACTTCAGGTTTTTACGTGGTAAAGCTAACCCATAAAGAAGGGTTCATAATCAATAAATTGATGATTGAATAAGAGGAATTATTGAGGATTTTCATTTTTTTTGAATAAAAGATTTGTCAGAATAGAAAGAAGGATTATTTTTGCAGCCAATTTTGAAAAAAGCGTTCTTTTTTACATAATTGGCCCGTTCGTCTAGGGGTTAGGACGTCAGGTTTTCATCCTGGTAACAGGGGTTCGATTCCCCTACGGGCTACAACTTAAAAATTAATCCGGTGGTAATCAATGTATTACAACCGGATTTTTTGTTTGTTGCCGGTTTCGTTGCCGGTTTTGGTATTCTATTGCTC
>RZYY01000273.1 GCA_009930115.1 Sphingobacteriia bacterium
CGCCATCATCGTAATTGCCTGAAATAAACCATTGGCCTGAAATCTCGGTTTTTTTCAACAATGACTGGATGGGTTTGATGGTGTCTTGCGCATTCAGTTTTGATGATATTGCAGCAAGGATGGAACACAGAAAAATTAATAATAATTTCTTCATGCAGATTTAATTTTGGACAAACATATTGTCTCAATGTGAATTTAATGTTACCCGAATGCTATTAAATTTTTGGTTTCAACCACATCGGGATATATAAATACAAAGTTCGTAAATTTTGTTGTAATTGTTCAGTTTCCCAGGGCAAACGCATCTAAATTAATTTCCCAAGAATAAATGTTGTAAACATTTAAATGTTAGTAACTTGCGTTGTTTTATTCATGTATTATGTTTATATTTGTACAATTAATTGCACCGCAAAATGAACATGAAATCAAACAACAGCGTATTGAAATTTTTCGCATCTTTACCTGATCACAGAAAAGACAGAACCAAATTGCACTTAGCCGAAGACATAATCTTCATCAGTATTTCCGCAGTTTTATGTGGTGCAGATACATGGGATGACATGGAGGACTTTGGCATAATGAAATATGATTGGCTTAAAACCGTACTTCAATTGCCCAATGGCATTCCCTCTCACGACACTTTTAACCGCTTCTTTTCGGCCATGGATCCGAATGCTTTTGAAGCTTGTTTTTTAGAATGGACGCGGCATATAGTAAATCAAACAGCGGGAAAGGTTGTGAGCATTGATGGCAAAACAATCAGAGGCAGCAGAGGTGCAGGAAATAAATCTGCAATTCACATGGTTAGTGCATGGGTTGATGAAAACCAAATTACATTAGGCCAGATAAAAGTTCAGGATAAAACGAATGAAATTGTTGCAATACCGCAATTACTGGATGCACTGATGATTGAAGGGAGCATCGTTACAATTGATGCAATGGGCTGTCAGGTTGATATTGCAAAAAAAATAATATCAAAAAATGCTGATTATCTTTTGGCTGTAAAAGGTAATCAGGGCGACTTACTTGAAGATATTGAAGACTCATTCCGAATGCTGATTCCAGCAGACAGCTCAATAGATGTTGATTATGGTCATGGAAGAGTAGAAACCAGACACTGTAGTATTATTAATGATTTTAGTCTTATCGAGAAAGCCAATCGCTGGCCCAATCTGAAAAGCATCGTAAGAATAGATGCAGAAAGATATCATAAGAATACAATGAAAACTGAAACCGAAACGCGCTACTATATTACAAGCCACAATGCTACCGCAAAAGAAATCGGGCGTCAATGCAGAACGCATTGGGGCGTAGAAAATGGTTTGCATTGGGTGTTGGACGTTGCATTTTTAGAAGATAAAAACAGAAAACGTGCAGGTAATGCAGCACAAAATGCTTCAATTCTAAACAGAATAGCACTCAATATTTTAAAAAGCGACACAAAAACAAAAAGAAGCATTAAGGGTAAACGATTGAAAGCTGGATGGTCAAATGAATATTTGTTTAGCCTTCTTGAAATTTAGATGCGTTTGCCCTGCCAATTCAAATAATTTTATATCTTTGCAGTCCGAAAAATGGTCTCTTGGCCGAGTGGCTAGGCGCCGGTCTGCAAAACCGTTTACTCCGGTTCGAATCCGGAAGAGACCTCAGCATTAAGTCTCTGTTATGATACTTAATGTGGGGGAAATCAGACCTCCGTACTTTTGTACGGAGGTTTTTTTGTGGGATTTCGGATTTTGCCACAAAGGCAGGAAGACACAAATAATGAATAATGAACAAGGAACACGGAAGTTGGAAGTAAGAAGTAAGTTTGGAGAAAATTTATATAGAGTCCCGTTCGAAATTCTTACTTCCTTGCCTGCCTGGCCAGTTTAACTGCAACAGGCAGTCAGACAGGTTCATGATTCAGTATTCAATTGGTGCAAGAATCACTGCTAAAGTCTTCGCTCCTTCTCCTTAATTTTCTTGCTCGAATCCGCCGCGGCGGACGCGGAATCCATCGCGGTGGATGCGAAATATTTTTTGTGCCTTTGTGTCCTTGTGGCTGTTTTTTTACGCTTTCTCCAGCCACTTTTTGCCGGTGATTTCAATGGCAATAGCGCCCAGCGGCGCTGTAACAACAATACTGAGCACCGCCACCGCCAGAATGATTTCGGCGCCGGCCGTGTGGGTGAGTGCCAGCGGAACAGCCCCAATGGCGGCCTGCACCGTGGCTTTGGGGATATAGGAAATCACTAAAAAACCTTTTTCGCGCTTGTTCAGATTAGTCCCGGTCAGACAGAGCCATGTGACTAAACTGCGTACCAGAAGACCGCCTCCGATAATCAGCAAGCCGGTTAACCCTATTTTTATTGCGATTTCAGGATTAACTTCGGCACCAACCAGTGTAAACAGTATCATTTCTGCTAAAATCCATATTTTAGCGAGTTTTTGTGATATTTCGTGTGCATATTTCTCGCGTTTATTGAGAAGAATGTAGCCGAGTGT
>RZYY01000105.1 GCA_009930115.1 Sphingobacteriia bacterium
TCTAACCCCTCCTAATTCATAATTCCCAACAATATTTTTCTTATAAAAAAAGTGATTTTTCTGTATTTGATGAAAATAATATTAAGGAATTTCTGCTATTTTCTGAAAATAGGGGCTTATCAGCTCAAAGCCGTAATTTACTTCTCAATGCTATCAAGTATTATTACAAAAATATTGTTGGGAATTATGAATTAGGAGGGGTTAGATCGGCTAAGAAAATTAGCAGATTGCCAGTAATTTTGTCTAAAGAAGAAATTGGCATACTTTTATCTGGCGTTAAAAATATTAAGCATAAGTTACTCTTGTCAATTGCTTATGGAGCTGGTCTTCGCGTTAGTGAGGTAATTTCCTTAAAAATACAAGATATTGATTTAAGTGGTCTAACTATACATGTTAGGCAGGCTAAGGGCGGGCGAGATCGCATCAGCGTCCTGCCAGAAATTTCAGTTAAAAGTTTAATGATATTTATTAACACCAAGAAGGTTAGTGACTATCTATTTGAAAGTCAAAGAGGGGGAAAATTAAGTGCTAGAACAGCTCAAAAGATTTTTGCTATTACCGGTGATATAAGTTCTAACAGGTTCTGGATGGCTGACTGTATTCATTCTGAACTTATACAAAAAATATCAGAAAATGAAGTGACCACAGCGACAATTTTGCTTCCATTCTCGCCAAAAATCGGTTCTGAATTAATAGTAATCCATTTTAGCTTCCCTTTCGTATTATGAATTCCCATAACTATCTTTTGTTTCGATTTTCCTGTTGTCAGGGTTAAAACAGCAGGATGTTGATCGAGAGGGAAAGGTTCACCATTTTCCCTGATAGCATTCCAACCGGGATGTAACGAAAGTAAATTTCGTATTTCTTCGTCATTTAAATCCAAAATACGTTCTGCAGCTTTGTTCCATGCCATCACTTTTCCTTCTGCGTCGCGGAGGATGATTCCGTCATTCATTGCAGTTACCACCGAACGGTATTTTTGTTCACTGTCTTTAAGTGCCAGCTCCACATTTTTTCTGTTGGTGATATCTGACAAGACACCGAAAATTCTTTGCTGATCTTTGAAAATACTGATTTTTATCTCGGCCCAAAAACGAACTCCGTTACTCCGAATACACTCCACCTCTACAGGCGTAGAATCCAATTTTTTAACTTTGGCAATAAATATTTCCCTGATTTCCTTTCTCTTTTCAGGTACAACAAACTCCCACACTTTCCGGCCGATCACTTCATCCATCGAATAACCAAAAATCCTGAGCAAAGGATTGTTGACCGCTGTGATAAAGCTTCGCTCGGTAAGATAAATACCTTCATTGATGTTTTCAGCTAAATCCCTGTATTTTGTTTCGCTTTCAAAAAGTTGTCTGGCAAAACTGGTCTTCAGGTCTGCAATATCAGTAATAATCAAACGCAAGGCCGGATAAGCAATTTCATCGCAGGTATTCAGATAAACTTTAGCCTGTACCTTTATCCCTGAAACTGTTTTAAATGGAATTTCGCCAGTTTGATTTTTTTTTGTCGAAACCGCTTTCTCCAGAATTGTTCTGAACTTTTCATGCCATTCAGCCGGAATATAATCGAAAACGGAGTTATTCAAATACCCTGCTGAAAATCCTGACAGCATGTCTCTTGCCTCCTGATTCAGATAAAGCAATTGTCCGGACGGGGAAATCAATAAAAATGGAACAGGAAGCGCTTCGCATTCTTTCAACACAATCGACCTGTCAAAAAAACCGGGATTCTGATTTTTTTTTACCTTCTTTGGACGCTTGTGCGATGATGATTCAGAAGTATTTTTCATCTGCAATCAGAAGTTAAGTTCAAAAAAGCTGAAAAATTCAAGCTGTTAAAAATACTTAATTTTTCAAATATCAAACTAAATGCAGCCAAAATTCAGTCATTTTTCAGCTTAACATCCAAAAAAACCGGTAAATGATCGCTGAATCCTCCAAGGTAATTGAATCCTGAATAAGTTCTGAAAAGCTTTTGTCCCAGATAACGTTCATCCTGCTGTAGTAAAAAATCATCATGGAAAATTTTTTCCTGCGCAGGATCTACACTAAGTGAAAAAATACCTTTAAGCAATCCACCTGAAATGATAATCTGATCGAAGGTATCCCAATACTCCCTGAATTTTAATGTTCCATAGGTCCAATCTGCTCGCGGGAGTAACATGAGATTGTACAACCGGTTTTGAACACTGTCAGAGAATGGGCGGACTGCTTTGAGAACTTCAGCCAGACTGTGATCTTCGGGACTGTCATTAAAATCCCCCATAATCAAAATAGCTACAGACGGATTGATAGTAAAAAGTGAATCTGTTTTTCTTTTCAAAATTTCTGCAGCCCGGTTCCGTTTCGGCTGAGTGTCCATATAACCGCCATATCGTGAGGGCCAGTGATTAAAAAAAATGTGAATCATCTCCAGATCACCGATCAAACCTTTGACATAAAGAATATCGCGGGTTTTTGAAGAAGAATCCTCTGGAAAATCCACACGGACGGATTCAGTGTGCAAAGGAGTGAAATGAGCTTTGCGGTAGATCATAGCAACATCAATACCCCGATTGTCAGGTGAATCAAAATGAATAATGCCGTAGTCAAAATTCTTCAGCGGTGTATTGTAAACCAGTTTTTGCAAAACATAAGCATTCTCAACTTCGCAAAAACCTGCAATAGCAGGTGGCTCCCATTTTCCTAAACCAATCATTACCTTATATATGTTGTTTAGCTTGGCGTAAAGGCGTTTATTGGTCCAGTGACGTGAACCACCAGGAGTAAATTCATCATCCCGTTTATCAGGATCATCGTCTGTATCAAAAAGATTTTCAACATTATAGAACATAATGCGGTAGGAACTTACCTCTTTATTCACATCAGGATTCTGGGCAGTTACAAATAATGATAATCCAATGGAAAATTCGATGATAAACAACCATTGAAGCATGTAAAAAACTAGTTTGATTAAATTTCTGTTACTTCTCATATTTCCGTTTTCAAACTTCAAAAGTAAAATATCCGGTTGAAAAATCATCCTTGTTCAATCATTTTTATGATGGAACATCATCAAACAATTCCTTTTCCTACTTTTGCAGCCGTTATGGCAAATTTTATTGAAATAAAGAATAAAAAAGCGGCTTATCAGTATTTTCTTCTGGAAGAGTATACTGCAGGCATTCAACTCACCGGCACCGAAATTAAATCAGTACGTGCAGGCAAAGCGAACATTGCCGATGCTTATTGTGTTTTTCAAGGTAACGAATTATTCATCAAAGAGATGCATATTGCCATTTACACCCAGGGAACCATTTACAATCATGAACCAAAGCGTGACCGGAAACTCCTGTTGACCAGAAGAGAACTAAAAAAACTTCAGGGAAAAGTTAATGAAAGAGGATTCACAATTATCCCTGTATTACTTTTTGTCAATGAAAAAGGACTTGCCAAACTGACTGTTGCACTGGCCAGAGGAAAGCATTTTTATGATAAAAGAGAAACCATCAAGAAAAAAGATATCAGCAGAGATATAGAACGAATGACATTTTGACGAAAATCATCAGACATCCGCAATCACAACAATAGCAACCACAAAGGTTTTACAGTTTCAAAAAAATTTCAATTTTCATCTATGAAAGAACGATACCAGCTTACCTTTTTTATTCTGATATCAGTTTTTTTCCTCAGGGCAGTTAGTGCCCAGGAAGCTTACAAAGTAAAATGGTATTCTGTTGAAGAAGCTGTAGAATTGAACAGCAAAGCAAAAAACAAAAACAAGAAAAAGTTTTTTATTGATGTTTACACCGATTGGTGTGGTTGGTGTAAAAAAATGGATGCCAACACATTTTCTGATCCTGTAATTGCAAAATATATGAACGAATATTTCTGGCCTGTCAAGTTTGATGCTGAATCTGATGCTCCAATTATCATCAATGGTCAGCAATATGTAAATCCCCATCCAGGGGTAAAAAAGTCCACTCATCAACTGGCAGTAGCACTCCTGAACAGAAGACTCTCCTACCCTTCGTTTGCATTTCTTGATCAGGAAGTAAAATTAATCACAGTTCTTCCCGGCTACAATACTCCACAGCAACTCGAACCTGTCCTGCATTTTATTGCAAATGAAGCATACAAAACTCAAACTTTTGATCAGTTTAAAGCCACTTTCAAAAGCAGTTACTAAACTACTAAAGAAATTTGTTCCTTTAATGCTTTCGGACAACTAACATACAAGAATCAGATTTTTATCGCAAAGGCTGCAAATATTTATCCACATCTTCTCCTGTAACATTCTTATCGCAAAGAATAGCAAGCCGTTCCACCACATTTCGAAGTTCACGGACATTGCCCGTCCATTTGTATTTTTCAAGTTTTTGATATGCTTCGTCGGAGAAAGTGAGTATTTGTTTCCCCATTTTTTTACAAATATCCTCCATAAAATGATCAGCCAGAAGCGGAATATCACCTTCACGTTCGTTAAGGTTGGGCACCTCAATAATAATGACGCTTAACCTGTGATACAAATCCTCACGGAAATTTCCTTTGCTTATTTCTTCACTCAGGTTTTTGTTGGTTGCTGCAACAATTCTCACATCCACAGGAATGTCCTTTTCACCTCCGACACGTGTAATTTTATTCTCCTGAAGTGCACGCAATACCTTTGCTTGAGCAGAATTGCTCATATCCCCGATTTCATCAAGAAAAAGAGTTCCGCCGTTAGCGAGTTCAAAATCACCTTTTCGTTGTTTAATAGCTGATGTAAACGATCCTTTTTCGTGACCAAATAACTGGCTTTCGATAAGTTCAGAAGGAATAGCAGCACAATTTACTTCAATAAAAGGGCCGTTGGAACGGGGACTCTTTTCGTGCAACCATCTTGCTACAAGTTCTTTACCTGTTCCATTGCTGCCCTGTACAAGAACACGTGCGTTGGAAGGTGCAACCTTATCAATCAGTTCTTTTACCTGCAGCATTGCCGGTGACTGACCAATCATTTCCCAGGTTTGTGGAACATCCTGTTTCAGGGATTTGGTTTCTTTTATCAGATTGGACTTATCAATGGCATTGCGGATGGTTACCAGCAGGCGATTCAGATCCAGTGGTTTGGCAATATAATCAAAAGCCCCTTTTTTTATAGCCTCTACCGCAGTTTCGATGGTCCCATGACCCGAAATCATCACCACAGGTGTATCCGAAACTTTCATAATGTGCTCCAGCGTTTCTATTCCATCCATCCCCGCCATTTTGATATCCAGGAGAACCAAATCATATTTTTTACTGTTTACCAGCTTAAGTCCTTCAATGCCACTTTCAGCATCATCCACTTTATAATTTTCGTATTCCAAAATGTCGCGTAAAGTGTTGCGAATGCTCCGTTCGTCATCAATTATCAAAATTTTTGCCATATTAATCAATTGAGAATATTTACAAGATTACATGCCTGCTGCCAGTTGCATAGATATTTTTTTCAGTAAATCTTCGGCAGAAAATGCAAAAATAACTCAAATTTGCCGCAACCAGAAAGTATTTACTGAAACAACAACCATACTGCAAGTTACTCTTGAACGATCTTAATCGAAATAATTATCAGAAAAATTTCAGCAGGCAAATATGAATATTCTTAAATTTGCTCGTTTTCTATTATGATACTTTTTTATGCCTCAGCAAACCGAACATCAGCAAGAGATTTCAAAAGAATTTATAAATGTTGAAAAACTATTCCTGGAGAAAAATCCGAAGCTTTTCAGGATCATACCACGGTTTGTATTTTCTTATTTGAAACGTGTAATCCATCAGGATGAAGTAAACAAAGCACTTTATGAATACAGGGACCTTCATGGATTAGAATTTCTTGACGCCATACTCAATAATTTTGGTGCACTGGTTCAGACCAGTGGGATAGAAAATCTTCCCCCTGCCGGAAGACAGTTGATTGCATCAAATCATCCACTTGGCGGACTGGATGGTATGGCCCTTATGCGGGAAATAGGAAAAGTGAGAAATGACTTCCTCTTCCCGGTTAATGACCTGCTGATGCACCTCCCCAACCTGAAAGACCTTTTTATTCCCATCAATAAACATGGCAGCAACATTGAAAACATAAAGCTTTTCAACGAAACTTTTGCCTCTGACAAATTGCTTCTCTATTTCCCGGCCGGTTTGGTATCACGCAAGCAAAAAGGAAAAATTATTGATCTGGAATGGAAAAAAACCTTCCTTTCCAAAGCCATTCAATATCAGCGGGATATTATCCCGGTCCACATCAGCGGTCGTAATACCAATTTTTTTTACAACCTTTCCAACTGGCGCAAACGACTTAAAATCAAAGCCAATATTGAAATGCTTTATCTTGTAGATGAAATGTTTAAACAAAAAGATCAGATAATAAAGATTACTTTTGGCAAGCCGATTTCGGTGCAGACTTTTGATAAAAGATACACACATACCGAATGGGCTCAAAAAATCAAAGAGCATGTTTATGCCCTGGGACGAGATGAAAATACCGTATTTTGATTAACTCAAAAATTTTAGGCTAACAATTCGAAAAAATGAATGATATTATTCCTAAAGTTGACAGAAGACTCCTGCTGGACGAGCTGACAGATGAAAAGTTTGTTAGAAATACAAACTTTGGCAGGAATAAAATTTTCATAATCAACAACAGTAACTCTCCGCACCTGATGCAGGAAATTGGAAGGCTCAGAGAGATTTCTTTCCGTGCAGCAGGAGGTGGTACAGGAAAATCTGTTGATATTGACGCATACGATCAGGGAGATAACTCCTTCGAGCAGCTAATCGTTTGGGACCCTGATAACCAGGAAATTATTGGCGGATACAGATTTATTCACGGAAAAAATCTTGAAGTCGATCCGCAGGGAAAAGTAAAAACACCGACTTCGAAACTTTTTCATTTATCCGAAAAATTTATCAACGAGTATCTTCCTATAACCATCGAACTGGGCAGATCATTTGTTCAACCTGAATATCAGCCCTCTAAAAATGTGAGAACAGGTATTTACTCGCTGGATAATCTGTGGGACGGACTAGGGATGCTCATCGTCAAAAACCCTGATGTTCATTACTTTTTTGGAAAGATTACCATGTATCCCAACTCTGACCTCCTTGCACGTGAAGCAATCATGTACTTTCTTATGACTTTTTTTCCGGATCCCGAAAAACTTGTTTATCCATACAACCCGCTCGAGATAAAATCTGACATAAACTTTTTCAAGGAGCTTTTTAATAAAAAGAACTATTCGGAAAATTATAAAACATTACAGCAATTTGTAAGAAAACGCAACGAATCCATTCCACCACTTGTGAACGCCTACATGAATCTTTCATCCACCATGAAAACATTTGGCACTTCACTGAATGAATCTTTTGGAAAAGTTGAAGAAACAGGAATCATGATAAAAATCCCTGATATCTTTCAGGAAAAGAGAGAGCGCTACTTTAGCGGAAAGTAGCAGAAATCATCTGCATCATCCATCGTATGGAAATAAAAAAAGCAACTTTCGTCATCAGCAATATGGACTACCGGAAATGTCCACCGCCAAATCTACCTGAATATGCTTTTATCGGACGATCGAATGTAGGAAAATCATCGCTGATAAATATGCTTTGCAACCGGAGGGCACTTGCTAAAATCTCAGTTCAGCCCGGAAAAACCCAAACCATTAACCATTTTTTGATTGATGACAGCTGGTATCTTGTTGATCTTCCCGGTTACGGATACGCTAAAACATCAAAAAAGAACCGTGAATTATGGAAAAAAATGATTGGCAGCTATCTGACCAATCGGCCAAATCTGGTTTACACTTTTATCCTCATCGATTTACGAATCCCCCCGCAAGAAATTGACTTTGAAACTATCAACAGCTTTGGAGAAGCAACCCTGCCAATGGCAATTGTTTTTACTAAACAGGACAAACTCAAACCTGCTGAATCAGAACAACAACTTGAGAACTACAAAACACTATTATTAAACACCTGGGATGAATTGCCACCTTTATTTGTTACTTCAGCCAGAACCAAATTTGGCAAAAATCTGATTCTCAATTTTATCGATGAAAATAATCAGGTATATAAACATCATCGGGAAAAACGGTACTGAGGAACTTAGCGGGATCTGTCAGTAGTGTATGAAACAAGCTGTTCAAATGAACGGCGCATGGGAGTTTCAGGAAACTCAGCTAATAGAGCAAAAGCTTTATCGCGATAGTCCAGCATTTTTCCGGTTGCATATTCAATTCCACCACTATGGTTTACCTTGTCAATAACTCCGGCTACTTTATCCGGATTCAAATTGTGATATTTGACCACATTCACCACTTTTCTTTTTTCGAGGAATGATGAATTATTTAACATGTATATTAAAGGCAGGGTCATCTTTTGCTCTTTTATATCGATACCATTGGGCTTACCTACACGATTATTCTGCTGATAATCAAAAAGATCATCTTTAATCTGAAAAGCAATGCCAATGTATTCTCCAATCTGCTGCATTCTGGAAACAATTTCAGGGCTGGCCCCGGCCGAATGCGCACCTGCAGCGCAGCAGGAAGCAATTAATGATGCAGTTTTTTTTCGGATAATTTCAAAATAAATCTCCTCCTGAAGATCAAGTCGCCGGGCTTTTTCGATCTGAAGCAATTCACCTTCACTCATTTCGCGTGTTGCATTGGAAACAATCCTGAGCAATTCAAATTCATTGTTGTCGAGCGCCAGCAAAAGTCCCCGGGAAAGTAAATAATCTCCCACCAGCACTGCAATTTTGTTTTTCCACAGGGCATTAATCGAAAAAAAACCACGTCGGGTATTTGAATCGTCAACAACATCGTCGTGGATCAGGGTAGCTGTATGGAGGAGTTCAATGAGTGAAGCAGCATGATAGGTAGATTCGTTGATCTGCCCTGTAATTCCCGCCGAAAAAAACACAAACATCGGTCGCATTTGTTTGCCTTTACTTCTGAGAATGTATTGCGTGATGTAATTAAGCAATGCCACGCGGGTTTTCATAGCATCGCGGAATTTTGTTTCAAACATGCTGAGGTGCTCTGCTATGGGTTCTTTTATTTCTTTCAGATCAGGCATGCAAATGGTTTTTGGGTTCAAAAATAGTCAAAATATCCCAGGTTCTGTTTTAGGAATTACATAACATTCCGCCATAAAATTTGTTTAGGTAAGTGATTTATCACAAAAAGAGATAATAATGTCAGGATTTATGTTTAATCAGACAGTATTTGGCCCCGTCAGGAGCAGGCGCCTGGGCAATTCGTTGGGGATTAATTTATTAGCAGTCAACAAAAAAGTATGCACCTTCGATTGCATTTATTGTGAGTGTGGCTGGTCGCCGGACGACAAGGAGGTTATGGAACAATTACCCATACGCGAACAAATAAATGAGTCTCTCGAATCAAAATTAATCCGGCTCAAAGCTGAAAATAATATTCCGGATTCCATTACCTTCGCCGGATATGGCGAACCGACCATTCATCCGGAATTTGCAGATATCATTGATGATACTCTTCAGTTAAGAAATCAGTTTTTCCCGCATGCAGAAGTCACCGTTCTTTCCAATGCCAGTATGATACATAAACCTGATATTTTCGAAGCACTCAACCGCGTTGACAATAACATACTAAAGCTTGATGCCGGACTGGAAGCGACTTTTCAACTCATCAACAGACCCCGCTCAGAAGACCTTACACTTGATAGAATCGTTCAAAATCTCCGAAAATTTGGCAATAAAGCTATCGTTCAAACCCTTTTTGTAACCGGAAAAGTTGATGGAATACCGGTGGACAACACCACCACTGCAGAGGTTCATGCCTGGCTCAATCATATACGGTTCATCCGGCCACGTTATGTTATGCTTTACACGATTGACCGGCAAACAACAACAACCGGATTGAATATGGTACCAAGAAAAGTTCTCAACGAAATTGCTGATAAACTCAGACAAATAAGGATTAAATACAATGTTTATTAGATCATAATTTTAGGTGATCAGTGGATAATTAAATTACTCCGGTAATTTCTGCAGCTGTATGGTTTTAAGAGAATATCCTATTTTTGACTTTAATAAAAGAGATCATGAAGCAACTTTATGATTATCCGGTAAAGATTTTGCTCGCCTTTGAAATGGCGGTTAACGGGAAACATGATTTTTTTAAGTGGTTGTTGCAAAATGGTTACCCGGAACTTGCTGCTCTGTCAAATGCAATAAGGGCTGATACTTCAGCTATCAACTGGCTTCTGAATAATGGTTACCGGCATTTTGCAGCTTTTGATGCTGCCTCGGTTGATGATGATAAAGCCCTGGAATGGCTAAAAAATCACAACCACAGTTTTCTCGCATTGCTCGCCGAAGCCAGCCGGGGAAATGAAAAAGCGATTGAATGGTTCAACAATCAACATCTGGAAATATTTGTCCGCATTGCCCGCCAGATAAAAAACTTCGCTGATAATCAAACATTTGACTATCATAAAAATCCATTGTAAAATTTTCATAGCGGATTGAAATGGTAATCAGCCCAGGTTAAACACGCGCAAAGTAGAGTAAACAGGGCCGCGGGGAGTAAGCCTGCTTTCCATCAATTCAAAATTGCTGACCATAACCTTTTGGAGTGAAATGGTCTTAAACCGGTCAACTACCTGCTGAAAATACCTTTTATCCGACAGATATTTAACTCTTCCAATGGTCAGATGTGGTCTGAAATGCTGATTATCATTCGGATAACCATTATTATTCAATGTTGAAAGAACATCTTCAGCAAGCAGTTCAACCGGCCTGGAATGGGTAATCCCAAACCAAATAACACGGGGATTGTAGGAACTTCCAAATATTCCTGTATTCTCCAGATTTATGGAAAATGATAAATGACGAGCAGCAATTAAGTCAAATAAATCTGTAATTTGCGGGATATTCTCTTCCGGTGTATCCCCGAAAAATTTTAGTGTGATATGAATATTACGTTCATCCACCCAGGTAATTTTTTCACCATAGAGAAGTTTTTTAATCTCACCGTATGTTTTTAACAGCCCTGGTTCAGGAAATATTTTAATGGCAGCAAAGAGTCGCTTCATGACAAGGTTAATATTTATTGTAGCGCTTTCCGAAAGTAAAATTCAGATAAAAATTGAGGAAAAAATAATGCGGGTCGTTGAATGCCATTATTGGAACGGGAACAGGTGAAACATCTGTCATTACACCAATTTCAAGCGCTTTGATCTTGGTATTGTATTCCCCAAATTCGAAATTTAAACCAGCTTTGGCATAACCTCCGGGGTAAAACCTGGTTTTTTCCAATCCATCAAGGAAAGGAGCACGGCCATAAATGTTGTCAATAAAATGTTTTTCAGGATCGTACCGTTCACTTTCAATGGTGTTGAAATCGTTTTGGTCGATAATGTAAAGATAAACCGGCTTGGCTATGGCAAGCGAAAAACCTCCGTACCAGGCAAACCGCACTTCCACTCCACCCCAGTAGGGTTTTGAATTAAGCAGCCGCTGTTGCCCAAATCCGGCACGAAGATGATAAATCTTGTTCAGCTTTCCATATATGTAGCTGTTGGCATTGCTGAAATAAGTCCCGTAAAAGTTTACCCTGACCTGCTTATCTGATTTCATCCCCGAAAATTCGACTTCCCATAAGTTTTTTCTAAACCAGTTCTGGTTAAACCCCTTTCGAAAAAGAAACCCCATTCCGCCTGTATGAAGGATTACACCACCTGATTTTTCGTGATGCAGAATAACGCGGTTTAGCACAGTATCAA
>RZYY01000274.1 GCA_009930115.1 Sphingobacteriia bacterium
TCGGATTTTTTGTGCAATGAAAATTTAAATATCAATCCTGCAAAAATAAGAAATTTATCTGAAACGGACAGCATAATGATAGATTCTTTATATTTGCAAACATATATGAAAAGCATATACAGACCCAAAAATTACACAGGATTTTCATATTTTTTTTCTTTGACCAAACGGTTGTCTTTGGTCTTGCTTTTTTTACTGTTGAGCCGTTTGGCGTTTTACCTGTACAATCAATACCTTTTTCCCGGGGTTGAATGGGAAAACATGATTGCCATTTTCAGGGGTGGAATACGGTTTGATCTCTCTGCCCTGTTCTATCTGAACGGCATTTACCTGCTATTGGCACTGCTGCCTTTTCCTTTTGTTTTTTCAGGAATATACCAGTATTTATTGAAGATCCTTTTTGTGCTTTTCAATGCTGCGGGATTTTTTTTCCAATTATTTGATTTTATTTTTTTCCGAACCAGGCTGCACCGGATCGATTTCACATTTTTCAGCGAATTTGCAGGTGACAAAAATCTGGGATATATTTTCCTGGAAGGATTACGTCAATATGTACTGTTTTTCTTTATTTGGGTACTTTTGGTGATTGTTCTCTGGTTTCTTTACGGCCGAATAAAATATCCGTCAATACCGCCTTTTACTTTTCGTTTTTTTGCTATCAGAACAGTTGTTCTCTGTTTGATTTTGTTGACAAGTGTTGCTGCAATTCGCGGAGGAACGGACAGAACTACCAGGCCGATTACATTAGGAAACGCAACAGCCTATGTTTCCCGCCCCATAGAAGCGGCAATTGTACTGAACACTCCTTTTTGCATTATCCGAACACTGGGTAAGAGCGACATTATAAAACTCAGCTTTTTTAAAGACAGGGAGGAGATGGCCCGTATTTATTCTCCGGTTCACGTAAAAGACAGTGCACTCATTGATTCGGAGGAGCAGACGGCCAGGAAAAATGTGGTCGTTTTTATCCTGGAAAGTTTTTCCAGGGAATACATAGGGTATCTGAATCCTCCCCGGATGCAGACATTCACCCCGTTCCTGGATTCTTTGATGTCGCAGTCCCTGACCTGTTCCCTGGCTTATGCCAACGGACGTAAATCTGTGGATGCCATTCCATCTGTTTTGGGAAGCATCCCCAGCCTGGAACAGTCGTTTGCCCTGACCCCTTATGCTCTGAACCGTGTGGAAGCGTTGGGCAACGCGTTAAAGAAAGCAGGTTATCACACGTCTTTCTTTCACGGAGCTCCGGACGGATCTATGGGCTTGGACGGCATGTCCCGGCATTTTGGATTTGAACATTATTACGGGAAGGAGGAATTTGGAGACAACAGCCAGTACGACGGGTATTGGGGGATCTGGGATGAACCTTTCTTACAGTTTTTTGCCCGGACGCTGGATTCTTTTCCCCAACCTTTCGCTTCAGCGGTCTTTACCCTGTCATCTCACCATCCATTTGTCATACCAAAAGAATACGAAGGCGTATTTCCACGGGGCAGTCTTCCGGTTCACCGGTGCATAGGATATGCCGATCATGCCCTGAAACGTTTTTTTGAAACTGCACAAGAAAGTCCCTGGTACGAAAATACATTATTTGTTCTGGTGGCCGATCACGGTACTTTTTCGTTGATTAATCCTCAATACCAGACTGATATTGAAAGCATGGCCATTCCTGTGGTATATCACGATCCCGCCGGCATTTTGGTTGAAAAAGGACGGCTTTACGACCGGTACACGCAACAGATAGATATCATGCCTACCGTGTTGGATATGCTGGACTATCCATACTCCTTTTTTGCGTTCGGCAGAAGTATTCTGGATACGCTGACCACACCTTTTGTCGTAAATTATCCTTCGGGGTTGAATATACTCAGGGATGAAAACGAAAAAGAGCCCTCCAATGAGCTCTTTTTAAATGCTTTCCGTCAGCAGTACAACAACAGGCTGGTGGAAGACCTGCTTACTGTAGAAGATTAAGCCATATTGGAATAAACGTTTTGAACATCATCGTCTTCCTCTATACGCTCCAATAGTTTTTCAATGTCCGCCTTTTCTTCCGGGGACAATTCTTTCATCTCACCATTCACTATACGGTCAAAACCTCCGCTAACCAGTTCCAGTTCCTTTTCTTCCAAGTATTTTTGCAGGGAACCGTAGGATTCAAAACTGCCGTAGATCACAATTTCTTCTTCTTCCTCGTCCATAAAGACTTCTTCCCCTCCGTAATCGATTAGTTCCAGTTCCAGTTCTTCCAGGTCCATGGGATTTTTTGATTTTACATGAAAGACGCATTTGTGGTCAAACATGAATTCAACGCTTCCCGATGTGCCCAGGTTTCCGCCGGCTTTATTAAAATAGGAACGGATATTTGCTACTGTCCTGGTAGTGTTGTCTGTAGCGGTTTCTATGAGAATGGCTATGCCGTGGGGTCCGTATCCCTCGTAAACGACTTCTTTGTAATCTCCCTTGTCT
>RZYY01000106.1 GCA_009930115.1 Sphingobacteriia bacterium
GAGAAAGAGGGATTCGAACCCCCGGGCCAGCTATGCCGGCCAACAGATTTCGAGTCTGCCCCGTTCGACCACTCCGGCATTTCTCCGCTGCAAAAGTAGCTAATTTTAAAAGGGAAGAAAGGTTTTTAAAAAAATTAGGGTGAGATGATTATACCATCATTTTATTAAACCCTTTCGCAACTTCACGTATGTTACCGGTTTCAAAACAACATCGGTTGCCATTGCTGGTTTGGCTTTGCTGAGCTCATTCATCACTATACTTCGGCACATCCTTTTATCCGGATTTGTCTTTCGCATTTATCAATCCTGACAAATGCTTTCCCGGTGAACCCCAGTGGAATTTGTTTGGCTGGTGTTGCTGACATAATCGGTATGTTTTTCAGCAAACAGATTTCATAATCAGATTGTTCAGGTACTTTATCAGAGAATCGAATGAACTACCTATCTTTGGCAACGTTTATTTATAGTTTTAATGAAAATATTTTGATGATCTCTTTTGACAAATTCACCTTAAAAAATGGTCTGCGGGTCATCGTTCATCAGGATCAGTCAACCTCCATGGCTGCAATGATTGTAATGTACGATGTTGGTTCGCGCGATGAAAATCCTGAAAAAACAGGTTTTGCGCATTTGTTTGAGCACCTGATGTTTGGTGGTTCAGCCAACATCCCGAAATACGATGAGCCTCTCGAAAAAGCCGGTGGTATCAACAATGCTTACACCACCAATGATTTGACGACTTATTACCTTTCGTTGCCGGCGCAAAACCTCGAAACAGCTTTCTGGCTTGAGTCAGACCGCATGAATATGCTGGCTTTTTCAGAAAAAAGTCTGGAAGTTCAACGTAATGTCGTTACGGAGGAATTCAGACAAACCCATCTCAATCAGCCTTATGGAGATGCATGGTTGTTGCTGAGCCCTCTTGCCTACAAAGTGCATCCTTACCAATGGCCAACCATTGGCAGAGAAATCAGCCATATTCAAAATGCAGTTATGGAGGATGTGCGAACGTTTTACAACAGGTTTTACAATCCGAACAACGCGATTCTTGTTGTGGCCGGAAATGTTGATTTAACTGATGTGATGCGACTTTCGGAAAAATGGTTCGCCCCCATTGCCAATCAGGGGCAAAACATTCGAATGCTCCCAAAAGAACCAGAACAAACCGAAATGCGTTTTCTTGAAACCTGTCGCGATGTTCCCTCTGAGATGATCTTTAAAGTCTGGAAAATGTGTAGCCGTCTTGATGCGAAATACCATGCAACTGATTTGCTGTCAGATATTTTTGGAAATGGAAATTCGTCAAGGTTTTACAGAAATCTCATCATGGAGCAAAAACTCTTCACTGAGCTGGATGCATACATCACCGGAAGTCTCGACGATGGACTATTTGTTATTTCAGGCAGACCCTCGCCCGGAATTTCACCGGAAAAGGCAGATCATGCTCTTTCACAGGAGATTTCGAAATTACAGGATAAAAGAATCGACGACAGTGAATTGCAAAAAGTGAAAAACAAGGCAGAAGTGCAACTTACTTTTTCAAGAATGAATATTACCAACAAAGCCATTAGCCTCGCTTTTGGCGAATTGATCGGAGATGCCGGATTAATCAATACGGAAACAGAAAAGTACCAGGCAGTCACTACGGAACAAATACTCAGCACCGCTCAGGAGCTGCTCACACCCCAACGCTGCTCAACACTTTACTACCGGACCAAAAAATAATATTTGGCCAATATTTAACATTTACTGAATCTGAATAATGAACATTGAATCCTTAAGAAAAACAGCCCCGCTGGTTAAACCCGTTGAAAACATCAACCTGACTGAACCTGAATTTTTTATGCTCGATAACGGGATTCCGGTTTATTGCCTGAATGCCGGCGACCAGGAAGTTTTGCAACTGGATCTGAACTTTGGCTTTGGCACTGCTGCTGACGGTTTACCGCTCGCAGCCTATTTTACAAACCTATGTCTGAAAGAAGGAACAAAATCATATACATCACGACAGATTGCCGAACAACTTGATTTTTACGGGGCTACCATTAATGCTTCAGTAACCCGCGATCATTCGAGGCTGACCCTGTATTGCCTGAACAAACATTTACATCTTTTACTGCCGCTGCTTGAAGAACTTCTGCTTGCCCCGACATTTCCCCTGAACGAAGTAAAGACCTTCGTCAACCTTTCAAAACAGGAATTTCTGGTAGAAATGGAAAAAGTTAAAACTCTTGCAAGAAGACATTTTGGAATGGCAGTATTTGGTACCTCACACCCTTATGGAAAGTATGCTGTTGCCGAAGATTATGACAAAATCAGCCACGAATCGCTGCTTGAGTTTTATGCGGACTATTATCAGTCAGCAAAGTTCAGAATTATTGCTTCAGGACGCATACCATTGAACCTGAACAGATTATTGAACAAACATTTAGGCCAGCACGCAGTTAAAGAAACGCTTTCGATGGCAATTGGTCCTTCCGAACCCTCATCAACAAAACATCATTTTATCAAAAAATCAGGGTCATTGCAATCGGGTATTGCGATAGGCAAAACCCTTTTCAACCTGCATCATCCTGACTATTCCAAAATGAAAATTGTAAATACAATTTTTGGTGGTTATTTCGGTTCAAGGCTGATGACCAATATCCGTGAGGACAAAGGGTACACTTATGGCATCAATTCAGTACTGATGTCCATGCAGTATGCCGGGATGCTGATGATTGCCACACAAACAGGAACAGAAGTAACCAGGCCGGCTGTAAACGAAATTTTTACTGAAATGGAACGCCTTCGCCACGAACCTGTTCCCCGGGAAGAGCTTGATCTGGTGAAAAACTACATGCTTGGCCTCCTGCTGCAACAGGCAGATGGCCCTTTTGCGCAGGGAGAATTATTGAAGATGGTTCTTGATTATCAGCTCGATCTGAGCTATTTTCAAAAATTTATCAACACAATTAAGTCTGTAACCACAGAAGAAATTCAGGATTTGGCCGTTAAATACCTTGACCCCAATTCGATGATAAGTGTGGTGGTGGGATAAGAATAATTTTTATTGCATTACTAATTCTGTAAAAGTGATTACCAAAAAAATATTTCTCCTGATTTTTTTTCTCATGGCGTTTTTCATTCAAACAAATATGAAAGCGCAGCAAACTCCGGAGAATCCAATTATTTATTCAATCAGTATTGATAATACCAATCCTGTTATCACATGGTTTTCCAACAAAGACGGAAACACCGATGGCTATACTATTTATCGCGGTTATTATGATATGACCTACCTAAAATGGGACTCCATTACGAGCAACTTCAGCGTGGCAGATACAGTTTTCAGAGATTTGAGCGTCTCAGCCTGCGAAGAGGTACAACTTTACAAGGTCAGTGCATTTAAACAATTGACAGGTACCTCCCCTTGGTTGCTTGCTGATACGCTGAAAACAATCCTTCTTTACACCCCTCAATTTAATATTTGTGCCAACACAGCATCATTGAGCTGGACATCATACACCAACATGACGCCCGCTCCCGATGGCTATAAAATCTTTGCATCAACTGACGGGAGTAATACTTTTACCGAAATCGGTGAAAATCCACTCAACGATACTACATTCACCCATTCCGGTTTGCTCCCCGATACGCTTTATACCTATAAAATACAGGCATTTTACAACCAGGACCCGGACCGGATATCAGCAACCTGTTTCAAGCAAATTGAATCAAAAACCTACCAAAAACCGGAATTTGTCAGGATTGTAACCGCTACTGTTGAAGGCAACAGTTTTGTAAAAATCATTTGGGAAGCCGATATTTCAGCGCCAATATCATCCTTTGATGTCGAGCGAAGGGATGAATCACAAACCCTTTTCACAACTTTACAATCAATCGAAGACAACATAAACTACCAACCGGCAGCACAATATGACGACTTTTCGGCAGAATTTGGTTCAACCAGCTATTTCTATAAAATTGCCATGTGGGATTCCTGTGGAAATCCACCTTCGGTTTATTCAGATATTGCCCGCACCATACACCTTTCCGGTGCGCCGCAGACAGGTTTTACCAACCGGCTCGAATGGAACCATTATGAAGGATGGGGTGAAGGAGTAAGCAGCTATAATATTTATCGAAACGGAACACTCATTGGCAATGTACCCGGCAATAGAAATGATTTCAGCGATGAAGTTGCTGCATTTTCAGGTCAGGGAGGAGAGTTTACCTATTTTGTGGAAGGATACGAACACAACGGAAACAACGCAACAAGCAGGTCAAACCAGATCACTCTTGAAATGGAAACCCGGATTAGTGTTCCCAATGCTTTCATCCCTGATGCACAACCCCCCGACAATGAATTTAAACCCGAATTGATTTTCATTGATGATAACAGCTATGAGTTGTTGATTTTTAATAAATGGGGAGAAATGATTTTTACCACCAAAAATCCTGAAACGGGGTGGGATGGAAAGCAAAACGGACAAATTCTGCCTTCAGGAGCTTATGTTTACCTGATAAAATACCGTACACCCGAAGGACAAAATCTGGAAAAACGCGGAACGATTACCCTTATCAGGTAATAATTCCGGATTCTTACAAAATATTCAACCGTTCAGCATCAAGTCGGACGAAAATAAAAAGCAGGATTGTAAAAGCCCATAACGATGAGCCCCCGTAACTGAAAAATGGCAGCGGAATGCCAATGACAGGAAACAAACCAAGAGTCATCGCAATATTTACGGCAAAATGAAAAAATATGACAGCGAACACTCCGTATCCATAAATTCTGCTGAATGGTGAACGTTGTCGTTCGGCCAGCTTAATCAGCCTGATCAGCAGTAGTGCAAACATCAATACCACTGCAAGGCTCCCAAGAAATCCCCATTCTTCTCCTACTGTACAAAAAATAAAATCAGTGCTTTGCTCAGGCACAAAATTAAATTTCGTTTGTGTACCCTGCAAAAAACCCTTTCCTGCAAAACCGCCCGAACCAATTGCAATGAGCGACTGATGGACATTATAACCGGCGCCAAGCATATCTGTTTCTTTCCCTAAAAGCACATTTACACGGGTTTGCTGATGGGGTTTTAAAATATGATGAAAACTGTAATCCACAAAGTAAACAAAAGATACTGAGGCCAGAAACATCAAAACAATCATCATCACATTCCGCAGATTACGTCGGATCATCAGTAATACCAAAATGGTAATAAGAACCAAAATTCCGATCAGAATAAATTTATTGATGATTAAAGTAAGAAAAAACAAAACCAGGACACTGACACCTGAAAAAAGCCATGTTCCAGACATCCCCTGCCGGTATAAAACCAACAGAAAAGATAAAAAGACAAGTGCTGTTCCGGTGTCATTCTGCAATTCGATGAATATTACCGGAATCACAATAATTAAAAGAGTTTTAAAAAGTTCATTGTTTTTTTTAAGGTCAGGAGCAAACTTACTTAAGTAACCGGAGAGCGCAAGAGCAGTTGCAAATTTCATGAATTCGGCAGGTTGTAAACCAAAGCTTCCAAACTCGAACCAAGATTTCGAACCGGCAACTTCTTTACCCAAAACCAGGACTAACACCTGCAAAACCAACATCAGCCCGTAAATCGCGAAGGAAAAAACCGAATAAAATTTAGCATCCATAGCTATAATGACCACAGCCAATACCAGTGAAGTAACGATCCAGAGCATTTGTTTGCCGTAACTCTGGGTAATGTCGAAAATACTGTGGTGATCTTCATTATAAACAGCAGCATAGATATTTATCCATCCGAAGATAATCATCAGCAGATAAAGCATGACAACCGGCCAGTCAATGTTTTTAATGATGTTGTTTCGTGAGCTCACTTGTTCAGAAGATTAGTTTCGATAATACGGGCTTCGTAATAGGGTTTTTCAAATTCACGCTGAATAAATTTTTTCATCATCAGAGTAGCAATCGGGGCAGCATAGGTCGATCCAAAGCCTGCATTTTCCACAACTACTGCCAGTGCAATTTTCGGGTTTTCGCGTGGAGCAAAAGCAATAAACAACGAGTGATTGTCGCCATGCGGATTTTCGACTGTTCCTGTTTTCCCGCACATCAATATTTCAGTATCAGCATACCATCGGGCTGTACCGCTTTCGCTATTATAAACACGGCTCATTCCCTCTGCTACTGTTTCAAAATGACGTAAAGCAACAAGGGTTTCTTTCTTTTTGTAGCTCAACGTTTCAATAATGCCTTTTCTTTTTATTGCCCGTACAATATGCGGATCATAATAGAACCCCCCGTTAGCAATTATCGCAGTAACGTTTGCCAATTGAAGCGGTGTAACGAGCAATTCGCCCTGACCGATGGAAAGTGACCGGATAGTCATTGAACGCCAGCGGTTTTTGCCAAAATACTTGTCGTAGTATTCAGGTGCAGGCACATTACCGGGCTTTTCGATCATCAAATCGCTGTCGAAAGTCTTTCCCAGGTTAAAACTTAACAGGTATTCACGCCATTTTTCGAAAGCGCTGGATGTTGAAGAATAATGCGGGTTATCAATAACTGCTTTAAAGACATTCCAGAAATAAGGGTTGCATGATTGTTCAATGGCTTCCAGCAAAGACAGCGGTGAACGATGGTTATGACTGCATTTTATCGGAACGGCATTCACACCGGCACAGGCATATTGTGTATTAACGCTGATGACATTTTCCTGAAGTCCGATCAGCGCGCCGATGAGTTTAAAGGTGGACCCTGGCGGATAGGTAGCCAGCAATGCACGGTTGAACAATGGTTTTAAGCTGTCGGCTTCCAGAATCGGATAGTTCTGATTTCTGATGCGTCCCACCAATAAATTAGGATCATAAGACGGGCTCGATATCAGTGCCAGGATTTCTCCGGTGGCAGGTTCAATGGCTACTATGCTGCCACGTTTATTCTGCATCAACAATTCACCGTATTCCTGCAATTCAAGGTCGATGGTCATCGTCAGATCATTTCCGGCTATTGCTGATGTATCATAACGACCATCGAGATAACTCCCTTTTTCACGGTTAAAAACATCAACCATTTTAATTTTTAACCCCTTTCGTCCTCTTAATTCTGTTTCATAAGCTTTTTCGATCCCGCTTTTTCCAATGTAATCCCCCATTTTGTAATAGGGGTCTTTTTCTATTTCACGTGGATTAACCTCTCCGATGTAACCCAGCGAATGAGCTGCTGAAAGGTTAGGGTATTTTCGCAAAGTACGTGACTGAACATAAAAGCCAGAAAATTTATAAAGCTTTTCCTCAATATAGCCATAACTGTCTTTCGGGATTTGCGCTTCAAAAACGGAAGCTTTGTGAGATGAATATTTGCGTGCCCGTTCCATTTTAATGATAAAATCATCCGGTGTAATACCTAAAAGAGAACAAAACTCCAACGTGTCTAAATCCCTTACAAGACGTGGAATAACCATCATGTCGTAGGCCGCTTCATTGTAAATCAGCAGTTTCCCGTTACGGTCATAAACAAGTCCGCGTGCCGGATACTGCGTAACATAGCGAAGCACATTGTTATTGGCCGAAAGCACATATCTTTCATCAATCAGCTGCACGTAAAACAATCTGATAATGAATAATATACTTATCGCTACAACCAATCCCTTTAATATGATTTTCCGGTTTTCGTAAAATTTATCCTTCATCATTTAAGCATGGCAACAAGGCAACAAAATTAGTTTAAACAGGATGTTTAACTAAAAACAACTACAGGGAAATTATCAACAATCAGCAGAATATCTTATCATGGATTTTTCACAACAATCAATGGCGTTTCAACCATATTACTCTGGTTGCCGGCACGGTCAACAAGATAAATTTTATATAGTACTGTATCGTAAGTTTTTGTTGAACGCGGGTCGTAAAGCGGCCTGATGGTATCCTCAATTTCACCTTTGATCCATCCTGAATAACCATCGGGGGCAAGATTGTAAAAACGATTGTTGAAAAAAATAGTATCGTTCTGACCTGTTTCCGGATTAAAACGTGTGCCGGGCTTTAGTACACCATTTTCCATTTTGTAATACGTAACAAAAAAATTATAATCAGAACTGTCGTTGTCTGCAAGGCCAAGGTCTCCATCCCCGTCGGTGTAACTGAGTATTAGTACACCCGCAGAATCGTAACCTGAAGGATGGACAAGAATAGTAAAGGTATTATATTCCAAATGAGGGATCACGGGGTACTCCTCCGTTTCGCGACAGGAATAAACTAAACCCGCCAACACAGACAGCAATATCAATAACCTGCTAATCGTTTTCAAAAGATTCTGAGCAATTTGTAAAATGAATATTCAACAGCTGAGCGAAAAGATTTTTACGATCAAATCACCTGATTCTTTCAACGAAACTGCACTTGAAATATTTCGTTATCAGATACAAACCAACAGCCTTTACAACAAATTTGTCCAGTACCTGCAAATCAAGCCTGCCAAGGTGAAATCCATAAGCCAGATTCCTTTTTTACCCATCTCCTTTTTTAAAAATCACATTGTCGTTTCCCAGAACACAACTCCCGGTCATTATTTCGAAAGCAGCGGAACAACAGGAATGAGCAGAAGCCGGCATTATTTTGCCAGCCTGGATTTATACGAAAAAAGTTTTTTTAAAACCTTTAACATGTTTTACGGTCAGCCTGACGAATATTGCATTTTGGCGCTGCTTCCGTCGTACCTGGAACAAAAAAATTCCTCTTTGATTTATATGATCGAAAAGCTCATTGAAGCAAGTCATCACAGTAAAAGTGGTTTTTATCTCAACAATTTTGATGAGTTAGCCGCAAATTTGCGTCAGCTTGACAAACAAGGCCAAAAAACCATGCTTATCGGAGTTAGTTTCGCCTTGCTTGATTTGATTGAAAAACACTCCTTTGATCTGACAAATACCATTATTGTAGAAACCGGCGGGATGAAAGGACGTCGCCGTGAAATGGTGCGCCAAGAACTTCACGGAAGACTTTCGTCAGGATTTGGCGTCAGGTACATTCATTCAGAATATGGCATGACAGAAGTGTTCTCTCAGGCCTGGTCAAAAGGCGAGGGACATTTCAACACACCCCCCTGGATGAAGATGATTATCCGCGATATTCATGATCCAATCTCCAGCGTCACAAAGAAAACCGCAGGAGGAATTAACATTATTGACCTGGCCAACATTCATTCATGCAGTTTTATTGCCACACAGGATCTGGGAAAACTTTATGATGACGGCACAATTGAGGTACTAGGACGTTTCGATGACGCTGAAACACGCGGCTGCAACTTGTTGGTTGCCGGAGATTAACCATACATCATTCCGAAAATCTTTTCTTAAACATAGTTATATTATGCTGATATTCTTTTGGTTTTGATTAATTTTGCAGCCCAAATTAATCAATTTATGCAAAACAGTGAGAAACCAGAAAGTACTGGCAGAGAGAAGAAAAAACACGGCGATTTTTCAAAATTCATGAAAAAAAAGCCACCTCCATCCCGTTCAAAAACTACAAGCAAACTCATCAGCAAACGTTTTCGCGATGAAGAAGAGCACAAAAAAGACACTGTTAAAAAGGAAAAAATAAAAAAAAAATTACCCGTTTCGAAAAAATCCCTACCGTCCACAAAAAGCCCAAAATCCACCAATGATAAAGGTCAGGAACTGATACGTCTGAACAAATTTATTTCCAACGCAGGCATTTGTTCACGTCGTGACGCGGATAACCTGATTATTTCGGGTACTGTAAAAGTTAATGGAGAAGTAGTTTCAGAGGTAGGAACCAAAATCCTGCCAACCGACAAGGTGCAAATTGGAGAAGAAACCCTGAAATCAGAAAAACTTCGGTATGTGTTGCTTAACAAACCCAAAGGATACATCACCACAACTGATGACCCTGATAAACGAAATACCGTGATGATGCTTGTTGAGAAAGCATGTAAAGAGCGCATTTATCCGGTAGGACGGCTTGATCGCAATACAACAGGTCTGCTTCTTTTTACCAATGATGGCGACCTGGCACGAAAACTCACTCATCCGCGAAGCAGGGTTAATAAAACCTATCATGTTTACCTGAACAAAGCTGTTACCAAGAACGACATGAAACAACTTGAAGAAGGCATAGAACTTGAAGACGGACAGGCAAAAGTGGACGCCATAGCCTACGTTGGAACCGGAGCAGATAAAAAAGATGTCGGTGTTGAATTACACTCAGGCAAAAACAGGATCGTAAGAAGATTGTTTGAAACTCTTGGATATGAAGTGATAAAACTCGACAGGGTGGTTTTTGCAGGTCTTACAAAAAAAGACCTCCCGCGCGGGCGCTATCGCATGCTTGACCCCAAAGAAGTAGCTTTTCTTAAAATGTTATAACCAATAAAATAAATGCTCAAAAATTACTTTTACTAAATACTAAAGTGATTAGCAATGAAAAAAGAAATCTATCAGATACAGGTTTCACTTATTGGTTCAAAACCAAAAATATGGCGACGTTTGATCGTTCCCTCAAATATGCCGCTGCCCGATTTGCACAAGGTCATTCAAACCTCTATGGGCTGGGAAAACGCTCACGCTCATCAATTCATTTTTGAAAACAAATTCTATACCCAGCCTTCAAAAGATGACCCGATGTGGGATGACAATAAAAATGTTGATTATAAAAAAGTAAGAGTACATGACCTGCTGAAAGCCGAAAAAGACCAGATGATCTATGAATATGATTTTGGCGACAGTTGGAACCACAGCATCGTACTCGAAAAAATACTTCCTCAGGATCAAACCCTGAAACATCCTGTTTGCATCGCAGGCAAACTGCGCTGTCCTCCCGAAGACTCGGGCGGCATTCACCGTTACAGCATGCTTCTGGAACAACTTAAAGACCCGAAAGGTGAAGGATATGAAGATGCTGCCTACTGGCTGGGTACCGAATACGATCCTGAATATTTTGACAAAGAAGAAATCAATGCGCTCCTGCGCAGCAGAAATTTCGGGTGTTACTAAACGCCAAAAGGATTATGTCCCAAGCATTGACAAAATGCTTCATCACATTTTCCTGATCATTTCCGACTTCTTGCATTTATTGTTACAGACCTTTGTTGATAATTTCGGCAAAATCAGACCAGAAAACTA
Organism: Sphingobacteriia bacterium; assembly: GCA_009930115.1. Classification (GTDB taxonomy): domain Bacteria; phylum Bacteroidota; class Bacteroidia; order Bacteroidales; family 4484-276; genus RZYY01. Next base: position 11,112 of record RZYY01000106.1, read on the forward strand.
TTGGATAAATACTAAATTTGCAGAAAGTAAATTAAATATGATGAAAGTTAACGAAGCTCTGTTTGAGTATATTGACCCTGACATATCTCATCAGATTATTAATGGTGATAGTCTTTCTGTTCTAAAAACAATAGCAGATGGGAAATTTGACTTAATAATTGGGTCTGCTGAAAAACTCAATTCTTGATTAAAAGCTGATTTATCAGGCAGCAACCGGTTTTGTGTTATTGAAGATGTCGAAAATATTTTTATTGGATACCCTTGCTGGTTGCAGAAGAATCGAATTTTCAAGATACCTTGCTGAATAACTTTCGAAATATTTCAATAAAAGGCATAGTGCACCCACCCCGGCCAATCTGACCAGGTTGAGAACTAATATTATGCTGGCAATCATCGATTCGCTTGTTTCCATCATTCGGGATATGATCCGGTCTAAACCGTAAGCTGTTTTAACCTGTTTGAATCTTTTTGTTTGCATCAAGCTGCGTTTTAAGCGATATGATCCGTTCGTTAATAGCTTTGAGTTGCTCAAAACCAAGCCTTTTGCGAAACTCAACAAACAATGAAGCATCAAAGGGCGGCTCATTGGTAAACCCGGAAT
>RZYY01000275.1 GCA_009930115.1 Sphingobacteriia bacterium
GAGTTCTTCTGAGTACAGTTCTTACAGCGCCTGGGGGCAGAGTTTCCTCTATGGCTATCAGGGCTGCCACCCAAAGGACAGCCTCAAACGTGTCCGTGCCGTCCGGGCTTTTTAACCATTTAGCTATTTAGCTATTTTACGCAGCACATCAACAAAATCCACTTCCTGCGCTGTTATTGCTGTACTGGCAAAGGCTACTGGTTTGCTGGTGTTTTGTATTCCATGTTTCAGATACGCTCTCCCTGGCAATGGATGAAACACAATGTTTCTTTCTCAAAAAAATGCCACGAATATTCTTTCAGGGTATTCAGGTGCAATGAATCTATGGAAATCCTGCCTCATCCCGAAACCTTTCTTTACGCTGTGCGTTTGCGAAAGGATGATTGAAAAAATCATTAATTTAGCCAAAAATTTTCAGTCTCATGAAACTGGTCAGCGATCTTGGGAGGTATTTATTGCTGATGCGCGAGGTGTTTTCGAAACCTGATCGTGTAAGGGTCTTTCTCCGTCAGGTTTTTTCTGAGTTTCAGACCTTAGGCATTGAATCGCTGGGTATAGTCATCATCATTTCGATTTTTGTGGGAGCAGTAGTGGCTCTGCAAACGGCCTACAACATCGACAGTCCGCTGATTCCGCTCACTATGGTCGGTTTCACTACCCGTCAGTCCATCATCCTCGAATTTTCGCCAACGATGATCAGTCTGGTGCTGGCCGGGAAAGTAGGTTCACGGATTGCTTCAGAAATTGGTACCATGCGGGTAACCGAACAAATTGACGCACTCGAGATCATGGGTGTGAATCCGGCAAATTTCCTTATTCAGCCAAAGGTTTTTGCCAGTGTCATCATCAATCCGATACTGATTGTTTTCAGCATTTGTTTTGCTTTGTTTGGCGGCTGGCTGGCCTGTATTTTTTCGGATATTGTTTCCCCGGGCGATTACATTATCGGATTGCAGGGCTGGTTTGAGCCTTACACCATCACTTACGCCCTCATCAAAACAGCGGTTTTTGCCTTCATCATCACCACTGTTTCAGGATTTCAGGGATATTACACACGGGGAGGCGCTCTCGAAGTGGGTACAGCAAGCACAAAAGCAGTAGTGTACAGCAGCATTCTTATCATCATATTCAACCTGATTCTTACCCAGATTTTACTGTAATGATCGAAGCCAGACATATCGACAAATCGTTCAATGGTCAGCAGGTGCTCAAGGATGTCTCCGTGAAGTTTTATCCGGGCAAAACCAATCTGATTATCGGGAAGAGCGGTTCGGGCAAAACGGTGCTGATGAAATGTCTGATTGGTCTTTACGAAATTGATGCCGGAGAAATTCTTTACAACAACCGCATTTTTTCCAGTTTAAGCTTTCGTCAGAAAAAAGTCATCCGGCAGGAAATAGGTATGCTTTTTCAGGGCGGGGCATTGTTCGATTATATGAACGTTGAGGAGAATGTGGGTTTTCCTTTGAAAATGTTCAGCGGTATGACTGTTGCGGAACAGCAGGACAGGATCAATTTTTGCCTGAACCGTGTTAACCTGAAAAATGCCAATAAGCTGATGCCTTCGCAACTGAGCGGTGGAATGATGAAACGTGTGGCTATTGCAAGAGCCATCTCGCTCAACCCGAAATACCTCTTTTGCGATGAACCCAATTCGGGGCTTGACCCTCAGACCGCCAACCTGATTGATAACCTCATCCGCGAGATTACACAGGAGTACAATATCACCACGGTGATCAATACCCACGACATGAATTCGGTGGTCGAAATTGGTGAAAGTATTGTTTTTATCAACGATGGACAGTTGTGGTGGGAAGGCAATAGCAGGGAAATACTGGAATCTGATAATGACGTTCTCAATAAATTTGTATTTGCCTCAAAATTAACGCGTAAACTGAAAACACAATGAATTACCTTGACATTGCTCTTATTATTGTCCTTGCTATTTTTGCCATTGCAGGATTTATTAAAGGTTTTGTAAAATCGCTGGCCTCGCTGGTTGCACTCGTGCTGGGGATTTTTCTGGGAATTAAGCTTTCCGATTACGTGGCAAATCTTTTGGCCGGATATTTCAACTGGTCGGAAGATGTGCTGTTTATCGTTGCTTTTGTGATTATCTTTATCCTTGTGGTTCTGGTTGTTTCACTCATCGGCAAATTGCTGGACAAAGTACTCGCAAGTGCTGCACTAGGGTTTGTGAATAAACTGGCAGGGCTGGTTTTCGGGCTGGCCAAAGGAATTTTTATCTTAAGTGTGCTGATTGCCCTGATGAATTATATTGATCGTGATGGAAGCCTGCTGAAACAGGAACTGCGGGAAACCTCGAAGCTTTACGCTCCGCTGGAAAAAATTGCACCGGTGGTGATCGAAAAATTCAGGGAGTTGGACTTTAAGGCGCCATCGCTGGATGATACTCAGGATCAAATCAACAATAATCTGCAAAGAGTTATTTAGGTAGAA
>RZYY01000276.1 GCA_009930115.1 Sphingobacteriia bacterium
AAGATGTACCGCAGCCTTATTACAGCAGTAGTTCTTTGGATCATGATGGCGGGGAATGTAAAGGGGCAGGCTACAATTACGGCACAGGCATTTGCCGAGGTGATTGAAGCGCTCACGGCCAATGAAACGAACCAGTTGCATTTTGGTCGTTTTGCCACCGAGTCGAACGGGGGCACCATCGTCATCTCGCCCGACGGCAACCGTCAGGCGCAGGGGCAGGTGATGCTTGTGGCCGGACCATCGGGTCCGGGGCAGTTTCAATTATCCGGTTTTCCCGAAGCATCTGTAACCATCCAGTTACCTGACGGACCGGCAGTTCTGGTTCATCAGGGCAGCAACAAGACCATGGTGGTTGACAACTGGGTTTCGGATCCGCCTGCCGGCAACGGACCTACCACACTTACCAATGGTACTACACTGGTAAGTATTGGTGCCACACTTAGCGTCGGCTCCTACGACGAAAATCCGGTGGGTGTTTACGCCGGTACTTTCCAGCTTACATTCGCCTATAACTAAAAACATTAATTTGTTTGTTTCCAAAACGCTGCGCAATGCAGCGTTTTTTTTTAAAACATCACTATTCAAAAAATAATCTTCACAAGATTTTCAACCGGACAACGATGGAAATTTCCACATACTACGGTCTGAAGTTATAAAAAACATGAAATATGGTTTGCAATTTGTATCAAAACAAAACATTTTCCCATCAATTCAAAAAATGTATGTAGTTTTGACACATCAAACCAAAAACTTAATTTACGATGTCTATGGAAATCTTTTTAAAAAAATCGTCAACTCTCAGTAGCGCAAAGAGCCTTGCATTAATTTCATTATTAGCCATAATGGTACTACTCCCCCTGCTGACTTTTGCACAGGGCGACCTGTTGATTACCCCACGAAGGATCGTATTTGAAGGAAACAAACAAAGCCAGGAAATCAATCTGGCCAATACAGGTCAGGATACGGCGGTTTATGCCATAACGTTTGTCCAGTACAGGATGAAGGAGGACGGAACGTTTGAACAGATTGAAGAACCTGACCCGGGACAAAAGTTTGCTGACAGTTATCTGCGTTATTTTCCGCGTACGGTAACCCTGCCACCAAACGAATCGCAGGTAGTAAGAATGCAAATGCGACGCATGCCCGACATGCAACCCGGTGAATACCGCTCTCATCTCTACTTCAGGGCTGTACCGGTTGAACGCCCGCTCGGAGAAGAAGATATCCTGGAAGACACCACAGCCATTGGCATCCGGCTGACCCCGATTTTTGGAATTACCATTCCGGTAATTATCCGTAATGGTGATGTAAAAGGAAACGTCACCTTTTCGGATATGACACTTGAAATGCAAAACGATACCATCCCTGTTTTCAATGTGAAATTCAACCGCTCCGGAGAAGCTTCGGTGTATGGTGACCTAATTGTGGAATATGAGCCGGAAAAAGGCGGCAGCATTGAAGTTGGCATTGTGCGTGGAATTGCTGTTTATACACCCAACCTCGCAAGAACTTTCAAAATGCAACTCCAAAAACCCGAAGGCGTTGATTACTCCTCAGGAAAGCTTACTGTCAGATATGTTGATGGAAGCGATACAAGCTCGGAGGTATTCGCCACCGGGGAATTAATATTAAACTAAATGAACCTGTTAAAAAACAAACATGAACGGTCAGACCAAAAGCCGGTAAAGTATGTCAGCATTGTCCTCCCCCTTCTTTTTACCATCTGGCTTTTGGCATTTTTTAGTCCGTCGAAGATATTCGGGCAGCAAATGCCTTTTCCCCCACCCAACCAATTGCAGGTATTCAGTGTTCAGCAACTTAGTTTTGGCAGTTTTTATACAGGCAGCAGCGGTGGAACAGTCGTAGTTAGTCCTGAAGGAAGCCGGACATCAACAGGAACTGTGGTTCTTGCCGGTGGTCTTGCCTATCAGGCGATTTTTGAGGTGCGTCTTATTCCGGGCAGGCTTGTACACATTCAATATGGTCCCAATGCACAACTCATGCGAATCGGGGGTTCAGGAATGATGACCATGCAGGTGGGACCTTCCGACAAAGGGAGCAGTTTTGTAACAACCGGAGGGCATCCGTTCCGGAATCCGGTAGGTGTGGGCGGAACATTGTACGTTGGAGATATCAACGCAAATCCGGCTGGTAACTACGAGGGAAGTTTCAGTGTTACTTTCATTCAGGAATAAATGAAGGAGATTTTACTGATCTGAATTGTACTTTTACCCTTGATCTAGGCAAATGCACAGTGTAACCGCTTTTGCAAGCCAAAACGGATAAATGACAAATAAAGTAAAGTTCAAAATATAAAATAAATGATTTACAATAACCGGAATTAAGGTGTTTTGTATGATTGAATGAAGAATTCCGGCTTTTTCACCCTTACATTATTGATTTTTAATTAAAAAGCATCCACAGAAAAACATGGTTCGAGCCTCATTGATTGGGAT
>RZYY01000277.1 GCA_009930115.1 Sphingobacteriia bacterium
CCCGAAACACTGAACCCGGAACCCGAAACCCCAAACACGGAACACGAAACACAAAACCCGAAACACTGAACCCGGAACACAAAACCCGGAACACCGAACCCGAAACACAGAACAAAACTCCCTGATTGAAATAATTAAACAGAACATTCGCTAAAAAGAAAATGAATGATCTCATATTTCGTTATAGCGTATGCAAGACAATTTAAACTGATTTATTAACAGCATGCCAAATTTGAAAAAAAACAAGATGGAAACAACAATCAAAATTAATACCGATGCAATTTCTAACGAATTAATTCATACAATTAAAAGTCTTTTTCCTCATAAAACAGTTGAAATCACTATTCAACCGGCTGACGAAACTGAATACATATTAAGTAATCCGGCTTGGACAAAAGTACTCGAAGACAGAATAGCCAATTATGAGGTTAAAAAGAAGGTCATAGCTTTAAAGGCTGATGAGCTTGTATGAGAAATATTGAATTTGTTCCGGAAGCTTTTAAAGAATATCAGGAATGGGTTGAAACCGACCGTAAAACAGCCCTTAGGATTGGCGACCTCATAAGAGATATTTTAAAAAACCCTTTCGAAGGTATCGGAAAACCAGAGGCATTAAAGCATCAGTTTAAAGGATTCTGGATCAGAAGAATCACACGTGAACACAGGTTAATTTACAAAGTAACCGACACCTCGATCCTGATCATTTCATGTAATTCACACTATTAACAATTGCTAATCAATAAGAAAGTCAGGTCGCAGACTGACTCCTTTTAACGGTGCTTTCGAAATTGTTTTGATTGACCAAACAAAGCCTTCCTAACAACAATTACCAATCGTCCATGTCTGCTTACACCATCTGACGGTAAGGAGAAGTTGAAAATTGGGAAAACGGTTTCGCACTAACAATGTATGCTTGCCTGGATAACGGAAACTCTCTACCTCAACTATAAGAAAGCACCGGAGTTTTCATAGTGCGATTCCTTAAAGCCACTGTAATCGAAAAAAGTTCGGAGAAAATTCTACAGATGATCAGAAATAATCCCGCAACCACAGCCGGGCAGATGGCAGATGAATGATCACTTACACCAGGAGCAGTCGAAAAAATGCTTGCATCACTAAAAAAGATGAAAAAAATCAATCGTTTCAATCCTCCAAAAGGCAGCCACTGGCAAGTATCTGATCCGCAAAAGAAACACGGAACAAGAAACACTGAACCCGAAACCCGAAACACAGAACACGAAACACTAAACCCCAAACACTAAACAATGAACACCCTCCTTATCACCGGCGGAACCGGCTCTTTTGGAAATGCCGTACTCCGAAGATTCCTCAACGATGAAACCTTCAACGAAATAAGAATCTTCAGCAGAGATGAAAAAAAACAGGACGACATGCGGCAGTTCTATCGTAACGAAAAAATTAAATATTACATAGGTGACACACGCGACAAAACCTCCGTTGATGCTGCCATGCGCGGAGTTGACTTTGTCTTCCAGGCTGCTGCACTCAAACAGGTTCCCTCCTGCGAATTCTTCCCGCTCGAAGCTGTCAAAACCAACGTCATGGGAGCCGAAAACATCCTCGAAAGCGCTATTCAGCATAAAGTCAAAAACGTGGTCGTCCTCAGTACCGACAAAGCCGTTTATCCAATCAATGCCATGGGAATGAGCAAAGCACTCAGCGAAAAACTCATGGTGGCAAAAAGCAGAAATCTCAACGGAAGCGGAACCACATTTTGCGGTACCCGTTACGGCAATGTGATGGCATCACGCGGCTCTGTAATACCGCTGTTTGTCGATCAGATCAAATCCGGAAAACCCCTGAGTATCACCGATCCCGAAATGACACGCTTCATGATGACACTCGATGATGCCGTCGAACTGGTATGGTTTGCTTTCAAAAACGCCTCCAATGGGGATATGTTCGTCCAAAAAGCACCGGCAGCAACCATTAAAGTGCTGGCTCAGACCCTTAAAGAATTATACCATGCTGATAACCCTGTTAAGATCATAGGTACCAGACATGGTGAAAAACTCTTCGAAACACTCGTTAATCGCGAAGAAATGGCCAAAGCCGTTGACATGGGTAATTATTACCGAATCCCTGCCGATAACCGCGACCTTAACTATGGCAAATACTTTACCGAAGGCGAAGCCAAAGTCTCCGGAGTGCAGGACTATACCTCCCACAACACCGAAAGACTCGACGTCGAAGCAATGAAAAAACTGCTCCTCAAGCTCCCTATCATCCGTAAAGATATTCTCAACGAAGACATCACCAACATCTACGAACCCTAATTCAATTTTTTTTGTAATTTCTAGGTAATCCTATTTCACTTTATTTTAATGCAATCTGTGATTCATAATCAATGATTAGTAATGCGTAAACAGTAATCTGTGATCAGTAAATCACAATTCACAGATCACCCATCACCCATCACCCATCACCCATCAC
>RZYY01000278.1 GCA_009930115.1 Sphingobacteriia bacterium
ACATAGGCGATTTTGCGTTGTTCGGGGAGTGGAAAATCCGGAATTTCTAATGTTTCAAGACGAGATTTATTTATTGCTTTGAAAGTACTTCCAGTACCCAAACTTGCAATATAGTCCTCTTGTGATATTAAATTAAAATATAAGAATTGTTGATCGAAGGAATATGCTCTAATAGCTGCTATACCTCTTCCAATACAACACTTATTGTTGGCAATATTTACAGGTCCAACAGGAGCTCGAACGGAGATTAATATATCACCCGATTCAGCAACCTTGGATGGTGAAGAGCAGTATTTTCTAATTGTTGGGCAAATAAAACCAAAATCTGTTTTACCTTGATAAAATGGTAATCCATTTCCCTCATCATTATATGTTGAAGAAGGTGGAGATTGCCCCATAATCAGTTTTGCTATGTCAACAAGGTTACTCATACACCCAATTTATCCATAATTAACAAAGAATCCTTATCCATCATAGAAAAGGCAAACCACTTTTTTCCCAAATCTTTCAATGAAGCGCCAATGTGGAACACTTCGGTTTTGTCAATCAGCAGGAAGCGGTCGTGCGAAATGTCGAATGGATGCAGTGTAAGCCCGCCGTATTGCGTATTAAATTTATTGGCATCTTGCTGCAAAGCCCGGCTGATGGTTTTTGTGTAAACATCCACGGTTACGGTTTTTTTCTTTTTGGCAAAAAGCGAGAGCACGCTTTCGTCCACATAGTTGTCAATGAGTATCAGGCTGTTTTTAGCGTTTTTCACCAAATCGCTCATAAACTTCCAGGCGTCAAACACTTGTCCGTTAAAGAATATGCCCTGCCTGGGTTTGAGTTCTTTTTTTTCCATTGTTTCTAAAAGCAGATGTACCTTGTTGTCGGTTTCAACTTGTTTTAATTCAACCGTCTCAATGCGCTTTATCAGGTCAGCATTTTCTATCAGGAAGTGCCGCATCTGTACAAAAGCATCCATAATATAGATACTTGTCCTCACGGCAGTTTCAGTATTAAGCACGCCTGATAACATGGCTACACCCTGTTCGGTAAATGCGTATGGCAAGTATTTTCTATGCTGCCCCCTGCCTGTTTTTAAGGTGCCGGATTGGAACCTTAAAGCATCATTCGGGTCTAAGGTGCCATTTTGGGACCTTAAACCTTCATATTCTTCTTTTGTAAGCTGAAACATGAATGATTCAGGGAAGCGGTCAGGGTTTCTTTTTACGGCTCGGTTCAGATATTTGGTTTCAATACCGTATAAATCGGCCAAATTTTCATCAATCATCACTTGTTTACCGCGTATGGTAAAGATAAGATTCAGTATATTCTGACGATATTTTTGAACGGCTATAACTTCGCTATTATTCATTGGTTGATAGTTCCAAAATTCTTTAAATTATTATTCTCAAGGTATCGCATTTTGTGATACCTTATATCAAATTCAGCTTCATACACCCAGTTTTTCCAAAATAGTTTTTACTTCTGTATCAATGGCAACAGCTTCCTCTTCCAGCATATTTAATTCTTCCACGATTTCAGCAAGCGGGCGATAAATTTCGGCATCGTTTATTTGAATGTATCGGCTGGGACTAATGTTGTAATCATTTTTTACAATTTCATCCTTTTCAACCAGCCGGGCAAATTTATCTTCGTCTTTAAACTGCTTAAAGGTTTCGGCAATACGTTCAATACCTTCCGTAGTGATATAGTTTTTAGGATCGCCTTTTTCAAATTCTTTACCGGCATGGAGCAGGAAAATTTTGTCTTTTCGTTCTTCAGGTTTTCGTTTGCTCAAAAAGAGAATAATGCCCGGAGCAGAAGTATTGTAAAACAGGTTCTCGGGCAGATAAATTACCCCTTCAATCAAATCGTGTTCAATAAACCATTTGCGGACCTCTTTTTCTTTGTTGCTGCCCTGGTTGCCGCTACCCCGACTTGCTGCACCCGTATCCAGCACTATTGCTGCTTTTCCGGTTTCGTTCAAACTACTGTAAATATGCTGAACCCAGCCCCAGTCAATTTTACCGCCACAACTTCCGGCAGGGAAACGCTCCAGTTCATCATTGATGAAAAAATCATCACTTACATAAGACAGACTGTCTCTGCCCTGGTTCCACATTGGATTGGCAACCACACGGTCAAATTTTTTCAGGGAATTGCCTTCTCTGAACTTTGGATTTTTCAAAGTGTCGCCAATTTCAATTTCGCCTTCCATATCATGGATAACCATGTTCATTTTACTCATTGCCCAGGTGGCAGGAGTAAATTCTTGTCCGTTCAGTTGCAAGGGAGCGTATTTCTCTTTGGAACGCAAAGACATTTTTGCTTCCATTTCCAGTTCGCATTTAATAAGCAAGCCGCCACTTCCGCAACAAGGGTCGTAAATCTCCATTCCGGGTTCGGCATCCATTATCTTTGCCATAATAAAACCGACTTCAGCGGGTGTATAA
>RZYY01000107.1 GCA_009930115.1 Sphingobacteriia bacterium
GGGTCATAGTCGTCAAAAGCTTCATCAACAAGTTTTATCAGTGTATTGAGTTCAGAAAGAATCCAACGGTCAAGTTCAGGTCGTTCCTGAATCGGAATTTCTTTCTGGTCATATTTAAATCCGTCAATATTGGCATACAGGGCAAAGAATGCGTAAGTATTATAAAGAGTTCCGAAGAATTTCCGCTGTACTTCTACTATTCCGTCGGTATCAAATTTGAGATTGTCCCAGGGCTGTGCATTGGTTATCATGTACCATCGGGTAGCATCGGCACCATACTGCTCAATTGTTTCGAAAGGATCAACAGCATTTCCCAGCCGTTTTGACATTTTGTTGCCGTTTTTGTCGAGCACAAGTCCGTTGGAAACGCAGGTTTTATAGGCTACCGAGTCAAAAACCATCGTGGCAATAGCGTGCAATGTAAAAAACCATCCGCGGGTCTGGTCAACACCTTCGGCGATGAAATCTGCGGGGAAATAGTCGTTCAGGTGATTCCCTTTTTCGAAAGGATAATGAAATTGGGCGTAGGGCATCGCACCGGAGTCGAACCAAACATCAATCAGATCAGGTTCACGATAGAGCTTTTGCCCGTTTTCTGAAACCAGAATAATTTCGTCAATATAGGGACGGTGCAGGTCGAAGGTCTTGTAATTGCCGGCTGAATTGTTCCCGGGTTCATATTCTGCAAAGGGATTTGATTGCATGACACCGGCTGCAATTGATTTTTCAATTTCGGATTTCAGTTGAGCTACTGATCCAATACACTTTTGTTCTTTTTTATCGTCCGATGTCCAGATAGGTAACCCGACTCCCCAGAAACGGGAACGTGAGAGGTTCCAGTCAACCAGGTTTTCGAGCCAGTTGCCAAACCTGCCGATACCTGTGGATTTGGGTTTCCAGTTGATGGTGTTATTGAGCTCAATCATCCGTTCTTTGAAGGCTGTTGTTTTGATAAACCAGGAATCCATCGGATAGTAAAGTATGGGTTTATCGGTACGCCAGCAGTGCGGATAATTATGGACATATTTTTCGATTTTGAATGCTTTGTTTTCAATTTTTAGCATTACCGAAAGATCAATATCCAGCACGGGAGTATCAGGGCCGGCCTGGGCATCGTAGTCATTTTTCACATATCTGCCGGCATATTCGCTGTATTTTTCAGTGTTTACGAATTTTTTAACAAAATCTTCGTTGAGTTCTTCGATGGGGAAAAAGCGCCCGTGAAGATCAACCATCGGGCGCAGGCTGCCATTTTTATCGATCAGTGTAAGCGGGGCTATGCCGGTGATTTTGGCCACGCGGGCATCGTCGGCGCCAAAAGTGGGGGCAATATGTACGACACCTGTTCCATCTGCAGTGGTGACAAAATCGCCGGTGATTACCCTGAAAGCATCACCATCGGGTTTTATCCAGGGAATAAGTTGTTCGTAACGTATTCCTTCAAGTTGGGAACCTTTGAATTCATCAATGATTTCGTATGGTATCAGTTTGTCTCCGGGTTTATAATCTTCCGGCTTTGCATCTTTGGCTTTTTCGTTGAAGTATCTGCTCAAAAGGTCTTTGGCGAGCACCACGGTAACCGGCAGGCCGGTGTAAGGGTTGAACGTTTTTACTTTCAGGTAGATGATGTTAGCGCCAACAGCTAGTGCGGTGTTTGAAGGCAGGGTCCACGGAGTTGTGGTCCAGGCCATAATCCAAACCTGGTTTATGTTGTTTTCAAAAAGAAATGCTGATTTTTTATCCCTGATGACCGTAAAAAGTGCCGTAACTGAGGTGTCTTTCACATCGCGGTAGCAACCCGGCTGGTTAAGTTCGTGCGTGCTGAGTCCCGAACCGGCTGCCGGTGAATAAGGCTGGATGGTGTATCCTTTGTAAAGTAATCCTTTTTCGTAGAGTTTCGAAAGCAGGTACCAGACGGATTCGATGTATTTGTTGTCGAAAGTAATGTAAGGATCATTGAGGTCAACCCAGTAGCCCATCTGCAGGGTAAGTTCGTCCCAAAGGTCTTTGTATTTCATCACTTCCGTGCGACATGACTGGTTATATTCCTCCACTGAAATCTTTTTTCCGATATCGTCTTTGGTAATACCCAGCGTTTTTTCAACGGCAATTTCGATTGGCAAACCATGCGTATCCCAACCAGCTTTGCGGGCAACGTGGAATCCTTTCAATGTTTTATAGCGGCAAAAAATATCCTTGATCGTGCGGGATATCACATGGTGAATGCCCGGTTTTCCATTAGCTGAGGGAGGCCCTTCGTAAAAGACAAAACTTTCATTTCCCTCACGGTTTCTCATGCTCTTGTGGAAGATGTCGTTTTTCTCCCAGTATGAACGGATTTCCTTCTCTATTTGGGTTAGTTTTAAACTGTTGTATTCGGTGTATTTCGAATCCATTGAATTGTAAGTTATGCCGTTTCTGAAAAATCGGGCAAAAGTAACAAAAATTGTTTTGGGGGCATATCTTTTCAACTGTTTATGTAATCCCCCTTAAGAAGGAGGTTGGCGTTTACCCGGGAATATTTTCAATAAAACTGCTGTTCAGCAGAATATTTCCAAGGATTTTACGTGTGGAGGTTTCACCCATTTCCCTGATGATTTCATCCACCTGTCGACGTTTTTCTTCAGCATTGCTATCTGCCTGAAGTGCCCTGAGCAATTGGCGGAACTGCGATCCTTTTAGCTCGTCGTTCAGTGCATCAAGTACTACCGCCGGATTAATTTTTCCGGTTTCGTTTATGTTTTGGGGTAGGCCAAGCAAGTCCAACTCGCTGATGGATGCTTCGAGAACCTCGCGACCCAGCTTTTTGCAACTGTCGAGATATTCCGAATAACCTGTTGTGTCCCTTAATGACCAGCTATTGAACTCATACTCGATTTTTTCAATTTGCCTTACTTTTTGGCTGTCTTCTCCGAAAATACGTCCCAATAATATTGCAGTATGTGCTTTCCAGGCATTGAGGTCAAAATTCTTCGTCTCCAGTTTTTCAATTTGCTTTCGGAGTAGCGCAATGTATTGTTCGTTCATGATTTTCTGTTTTTGGTGTAAAAATAATGCTTTTCTGCTTTCACTTGTTGCCTTTACATGGAATATATCCATTAAATATCTTTGTATATCAGTGATTTAGAATAATTTAATCAGCTGTTATTTTCAAAATTCCGGTGTTCAAAATAACAATTCCTTTCATCATCAGTTAAATAATTGTGAATTTGTATTTTTGTACCGAATTTAAAATTTAAGGAAAAATGACGAAAATTAAAATTGGAATTAACGGCTTTGGCCGAATCGGAAGAAATGTATTGAAAATAGCCATGTTAAGGGACAATATGGAAATAGTCGGTATTAACGATCTTACCAGTACCAAAGTATTGGCTCACCTGCTGAAATATGATTCAACCCAGGGAAAATTTGAAGGAAATGTAGAATTTGACGAAAATAACCTGATTATCAACGGGAAAAAAGTACCTGTATCGGCTGAACGAAATCCGATCAACATCCCGTGGGCGGTAACTCCTGATGTGGTTGTGGAAGGAACAGGTGTTTTTCGCTCACGCGAAAGCAACAAAGGAGGCTATGGTGACCACCTGAAAAATGGTGCCAAGAAAGTAATCCTGTGTGTTCCGTCAAAAGATCAGATTGATGCTACGATCGTTCTCGGAGTGAACGACAGCGATTTGAAAGACAGTCATCAGTGCATTTCCAATGCCTCCTGCACTACAAATTGTCTTGCACCGGTTGCCAAAGTGCTGCACGACAGGTTTGGCATCGAAAACGGCTTTATGACTACCATCCACTCCTATACCAACGACCAGGTCATCCTCGACGGTCCGCACAACGACCTGCGCCGTGCCCGTTCCGCTGCTGTATCGCAAATTCCGACAACCACCGGTGCTGCAAAAGCTGTAGGAAAGGTGATTCCCGAGCTCAATGGAAAACTCGATGGCCTTGCCGTACGCGTGCCTACTCCAACCGGCTCCCTTGTTGACCTGGTAGTAAACCTCAAGGTTGAAGCAACCAAACAGGAAATCAACGCTGCCATCAAAGAAGCTGCTGAAGGCCCGATGAAAGGTATTCTGGAATATACTGAGGATGAAATCGTATCCGTGGATATTATTCATAATTCACACTCTTCCATCTTTGATGCAGCAAGCACAATGGTGAACGGCAAAACCGTGAAAGTACTTGCCTGGTACGACAACGAATGGGGTTATTCATCCCGCGTGGTTGACCTGGTGAATAAACTTTTCTAAAGTAAAAAAATCAATCCGACAGAAAATCTGTCAGATTTATCGGCGACAGGATCGTTCAAACGGTTCTGTCGTTTTTTTTTGCTTTTGGCAATTATTTGAAACTGCCTGTTCACTGGTAAATACATGAAATCTTTAAAACTCATCCAACTGAAAAAGATACAATTTACGCACCCGCTTAATGAAGAAAAACTTCCTTCATGTAAGCCGGTTCTGATCTTTCCTGCAACCGGTTCTGAGAGATTTCTGTGATCCGGCAATCACCACATCGCAATTCTTTATTTTATTTATCGGACTCAGTTTGGTCAAAAAATTCTATTTTTGATCGTCATAAATTTTGCATACACAACTGAAAGTTTTCAATTAACCAAATAAATGAGCTTTTATGAAAATCAAATTTACCCGGAAATTTCTGTTTATGGCCATAATGGTCTGGCTGCTCCAACCAGGCTGCAAAAAGGTTGATCTGGAGCGCATAGCGATGATAAAAACCGACCCTGTGTCGGAAATAACAATCAACACTGCGGTAATGAATGCCGAAATTATTGACATCGGCGAAAAGGTGAAAAGCTATGGGTTTGTGATAGCTACCTTCGAAAATCCAACCATCACTGACCAAAAGGTAATTGCCGGAAACAATCCCGTAATCGGAAGTTTTTCTCAAAGCGTTGACGGACTTTCACAAAACACCGGTTATTGGGTTCGGGGTTTTGTGGAGAGTGAAAGCAGCGTTGTGTATGGCGAAAATGTTCCCTTCAAAACAACGGCGGGAACCAGTACAGCCTGGCTCAACTACGACAACGGGCAGAACAATGATGGTATAGGACTTACAAACGGCGGGAGTTTCGATGCCGTTATAAGATTTACACCGGATCAACTGGCACCTTATGACGGATTTACCATAACCAAAATAAAGTTTTTCCCGCGAACAAATTCATCATCAGCCTTTTCAACTGAGATTTTTGAAGGGACAAATCTTAACGAAATGCAACTTGCAAATTATCAGGAAATTGAATCACCTGTCTTAGACCAGTGGAACGAAATCACTTTGCGCGAACCTCACCTCATCAATGCTTCAAACGAACTGTTGGTTGGTTACTGGGTTTACAATCAATTGGCCGGTGATTATCCTGCAGGCGTTGATGCAGGACCAGCCGAGGTTGGTTTTGGCGACCTGATCTCATTCGACGACGGGGCAACCTGGGAGTCACTCACCGAAGCCAGTGATTACGAAATCAATGCCAACTGGAATATTCAGGTTTACGTTACCAACGAAAAAGGGCAAATGATTCACCTTAACCCGGGAAACGGATTAATCAGCCGCAAATCTGGCAAGCTTCAGGTAAATCCAGGTATTTCCACTTTTAATTCATCTAACCGCTAACTTTTAATATCTGATCTTTATGAAACATATATATAAAATCCTGGTCTTTTCTTTTGTTCTGGCAATGGCCTTTTTTACCATTCCTGATACAGTTGCCCAATCAAAAGCGAAAGTTGAAAATGTAACTTTTTTTATTGAAAACGAAAGCCTGATCATTACTTATGATATTGTAAAAGCTGCGACCGGCGGGCTGTTTGATGTAAATGTGAATATTGCAACCACATCAGGAAAAAAAATCAGCGCCTACTCGTTGCAGGGAGATATAGGTCCCGGAGTATATGCCGGTAAATATAAGCGAATCACATGGGATTTGAAAAAAGATAATGTATATCTCGACGATGAAATTGTAGTGGAAGTAAATGCAGTTCCATTGTCTCAGACAAAAAATATTTCTGTTGGCGGTGCTTTGCTGCGTTCGGCGATTTTTCCGGGATGGGGCAACCGCTATGCCAAAGGAGGAGGCGCATACTGGATAATGGGTATCATGGCCTATGGAGCCGCCGGTGGTGCTTTTTATTTTAACAACGAAGCCTACAATGCATTGGAGGATTACAAAAAAGCCACTACTGCCGTTGATCGTGACCGTTTGTTCACGGATGCCGAAGACCATAAAAGTATGCAGAATAACCTGATGATCGCTGCCGGCGCTGTCTGGGCAATCGACCTGATCTGGACCGGCATTCAGGCCGGAAGCGCAAAGAAAAAAGCTGACGCATCGAAAGTTACGGCAGGCTGCTATTTTGATCCGGTGGCCGGGCAGCCAATGTTCCGTATTGCTTATCATCTGAACTGATGTTCAATCAATATACCTCATTATGAAAATAGTAACTATCGCTTTTCTCTGTCTTTTCTGTCTTTGCCTGGTGGCTCCGGCACAGGTGACCACCGGCAGAAGCCAGCCTAAAAAAATCACTTTTAAACCACAACAGCAAACGGTGAATACGCGTGAAATTCCCGATCTGATCATCAAAGAAGAACACTTTTCCGATGAAAACGGGAATAAGATCATCAATGCCAATGAAGTATGCCGGATCAGGTTCATCATCGAAAATATCGGGAAAGGTTTAGCGTCAGGTGTCAGTGTCAATGTTACGGTGAAAGGGGAAAAAGTGCCCGGCGTACAATTTGAGCAACGGATGGACGTGGGAGATATCCCCGGCGAAAGTGAGAAGGAGATCAACCTCGACATCGAAGGGAAATCAAATACCCAGGACGGATATGCGGAATTTCTCATCGAAGTGATGGAATCGCGGGGGTTTGATGCGTTTCCTCTTGAGATGAAAATCGAAACACGCCGCTTTGCCGAACCCAGGCTCGTGGTGGCCGATGCAGTGTTCAGTACCGAAGATGGAGGTATGGTTAAGCTGAATTATCCGGTCAATTTAAGGATTTTAGTGCAAAATATAGGCGAAGGAGAAGCTAAAGATGTGAAAGTATCTTTCGGACTGACCAATCCCAACTGTATCTTTCTGGGCGAGGAGGAGCAGTTTGAATTTGCTTTTCTCAACCGTGGAGAAACCCGGGAATTGGATTTTCTGTTTACTGCCAGCCGACGTTATACCGAACCGGAAATCCCGGTCAGGGTGATAATAACTGAAAATTTTGACCGGTTTGGAGTGGACACGGTTTTGAGTGTTGGCCTGCAACAAAACTTAACTGCACGCAACCAGGTGGTGATACAGGGAATTGCTGCACCCGAGACGGGAATAGAAATAGCATCCCTGTCGTCGGATGTGGATAAAAATATTCCTGTTACCGGTATAGAAAATCCTTACCGCTATGCGCTGATCATCGGGAACGAAGATTACAGCCGTTACCAGCGCGGATTGCAGGCTGAAGCCAATGTGGAATTTGCCCGACACGATGCCACTATTTTCAAAAATTATGCAGCTTCGGTATTCGGCGTGCAGGAGAAGAATATCTTTTTCCTTACCGATGCTACCTCAGGTGAAATGCGCCAGAAAATAGATCTTATCTCAAAACTTGCAGCCCGTACAGCCGACCGTGCTGAAATCGTGTTTTATTATGCAGGTCACGGCCTTCCTGATGAAAATTCCAAAGAACCCTATCTGATTCCTGTAGATGTTGTAGGCACCAACCTGAACGCAGCCATCAAACTTTCGGAGGTTTATAAAACCTTTGGCGAAAGCGGCGCACAGCGAATCACCATTTTTCTTGATGCCTGTTTCAGCGGAGGAGGCCGCGATGCCGGATTGATTGCTGCACGGGCGGTAAAAGTTAAACCCAAGGAAGAACTCATTACCGGCAACATGGTGGTTTTCTCGGCCAGCACCGGCGAGCAATCCGCTATGCCTTACACCGAAAAACAACATGGTATGTTTACCTACTTTCTGCTTAAAAAATTGCAGGAAAACGGAGGAGCCACCACTTACGGACAACTTGCCGATTACCTGACAACCAACGTGGCCATCGAATCGCTGCGCGTAAATATCAAAGAACAGGACCCTTCAGTTAAACTGAGCATCAATGTCGGGGATGAATGGAAAAACTGGAAAATCAACCAATAAATAACAGGTAAAAATGAATGTCAGCAAACTTTTGATTTTTATCCTGTCGCTGATTCAGGTTACTTTTCAGCAGGGTTTTTGCCAGGAGACCATAACAGTGAGAGCTTCCGGAAGGTACTTCTCCTCCGAACTGACACCCAATCAGACCCGCGACCGTGCCATCGAAGAAGCCAAGCGCGAAGCCCTGAACAAAGCGGGAGTAGCCGAGTCCATCTCCTTCACCGATTTCAGCTACCAGTTTGAGGACAATGAGCGTTTTAAAGAGATTTTCCAGTCGGTGTCGTCTATCGAAACCGGCGGGGAGATCATCGTTGACCGGGTCATCAGCGAAAACAGGTCGTTCAACGAGTTTGGGAACATGGTGGTAGAAGTGGAGATTGAAGCCACCATTTACCGGCACAAGTCCGAACCTGATCCTTCCTTCCGTTTTAGTGTGGATGCTGTTGACCAGGTTTACCAAAACGGCGACCTGCTTAAATTCTCATTTACCCCTTACCAGAGCGGCTTTCTCAAAATTTTTAACATCACCGATACCGATGCCGAAACCTATCTGCTTTTTCCTTATACCGACCCCTCCAACCCGGCATTAAACGATGATCCCGACCGGCTTTTCGTAAAAGGGGAGAAGGTCAGTCTGCCCGACAACCCGGCTTTTGACCATGGCTATACTCTTGAACTTGACAATCCCGACCGCACCCAGGAGTTCAATATCCTGATGTTCGTCTTCACCAGACAAAATATCCCCTTTACCGAACCGGTGAACTTCACCAGCATGATGCGCTGGATTTATTCCATCCCGCCCGATCAGAGAGCTACAGAGCAGATTGGTTTTGTGATCAAGAAGAGCAGGAATTGATTTACACAAAACTGACAGGTTTGACCTTCATAAAAGCGATAGCATCGCTCCAGGCGATCCTATCGCTGAAATATTCCCTTCAGTCATCTTATCGCTAAACTTTATTTTAGTCATAGCATGGCTGGGAGCCATACTATGACTGTCCAAACCGATAGCATCGCTTAAAGCGATCCTATCGGTAAAAAAAATCTGTAACCAACCAGGCTGAATCATTTTGAAAATTTTGGATGGGGTTCTATTTGTGCCAAATGCATCCCTGCTGCAAAACCATGTCAAGGCCAAATTAGCCCTGTGCATAAGCCAGACAGGCTTTTACGTCGTCGGTTTCGATGGCAGGATAGTCATTAATGATCTCCTGAGTGGTCATTCCTGAAGGAGCAGATAGGGGATCATTTATTAATTTCATCAATAATTGAATGTTTTTTATTTTTGCAAAAAACATGCACTATGAATAATGCAATAATCATTGAAGTAAAAGACAAGACAGAGGCCAGGATTTGGTTAGAGCTTGCCGGTAAAACAGGAAATCGCGTAAAATCAGTATATATTGAAGATGCAGGACTTGCTGCCTTGATTGAGAAAGGGATGAAGACAGAAAATGTATCGCGGGAAAGTGTAATGAAAGCGCTACTATAAAGGCGTACTCTTTTCGTATAGCACCTCGGGATCAAAATCCAGCTTATTGCTCCATTCAATAGTGTCGAAAGTTACCTTAACACTTTCAAAAATCCCTTTGTCTTTTAACTGCGCGAATAAACCATTATCCAGATAGGGTTTCATATCAAAACGCCTGACCTCTCCGTTGACAAATGAGAGCATTAGTCTGAAATCTTCGGCTGGTATAACTTTAACAATGGCGGGATTCATATTTTCTTATTTTAAAGGTTCAATATTGAGTGGATGCTCTCAATTTTATAAGACTGTCAAAATAAATATCAGTTTAGCACATCAAGCAATTATCAGCAAACTAAAAAGCATTTTTTCTAATGACTCTAATGGTGTTTTCAGTCAGGACGATGAAATTTCCAATCAAATCTGAGCTATGATGAGTCAGCAACTTTTCAAGTACAGCAATTTTATTTTTACTGCGTTCATCATTTAACCTGAGTAAAACAATCCCATGATGTGAATATCTACTCTTGAAGACCATCTCCCCAAAATCCTTGTCATTGGTTATGACAATCCGACCTTCGCTTTGAGCAATTGTGAGAATTTCAGTGTCTTTAATCCCCGGAAAAGCCTCAAAGACAGACAACACACTGAAACCTTTTGATTTCAGCCAGGACGCAACATATGGGCCTGTACATTCATCAACAATAAATTTTGGCTGGTCATTCATCACTTAATCAATTGACCTGACAAAGGTGTAAATGTATTGCTATCCAGTGTTTTTGATGCAAATAGCAAACACGCCAAAATATCCTCCTCCATCAATTTTGGGTATTCCGAAATAATTTCGCTGAAATCGGCGCCCGAAGCCATCAAACCGATAATATACTGGACTGAAAGCCGTGTGCCCTTAATCACCGGTTTACCGGTAAGTATCTCCGGATCAATGACTATTCGTTCGAGCAGTTGTTCATTTTGCATGATTTCCAGTTTATTTTTGATGCAAAATTAACGAATTTGTTCAATCAATTGTTTTCAAAGCATTGACAAGGCTAATTTGTCGCTTGTCATCTTTCCTTACCCTGTCTTCGGTATCAATTTTCAGCGCCCACATCCGGCTGGCTTCATCCCGCAAATTTTTGATGGGGTTGTTAGTCAATCATTTTTTTAATAGTTGCTTTAATCCAGACATTGCTTCTACTGCTTCAAAAGATTTGCATGGAGTTCCCGGCATAGGGAAAACAAATACTCTTGAGTTGAAGTACTTATCAAGTTCTGGGTTAAATCCGTAGCTTGATTTGGTTCTAATATTGAAATTCAAGCGAATAATGTTGTCAAGAACTGCCTTGTAAACGAAAACTATAACTTTAGGATTGAATTTTTTTACAATCGTCATTATTCGTTGGAGACCGTTTTTATACTCTTTATCAGATGGCTCATTTCCATAATTCCGTGGAACTTTCACAATATCGGTAATCCCATAATTATTTTCAAGTAAATATTTGTCCTCAAATTCACCATACGGAACTTTGAGAATATTGTATTCTGAAAGCCTATTCCAAAGCATTCTACCTTGTTTACCCTGGAAATAATGTCCTGCTTCAACACTGACTAAAGCAGGCGTTTTTGCAATAAAAAGGATATCAAGATAACCTTTTTCGGGCAAAATATCAGCCAGTGTGAAGTACTCCTGGCCGTCAACATTGATTTTTATCTTGTAGTTTTTCATTGCCAAGATTTTTATTCGTTGCTCTTGTAGCTCTCTTTATGCAACAGATGAAGCAATGACCACACGGGACTGGTAACATGCGTGATGCCAAAACTCCGCAATTCGGTTGGCCCTTGATCATAAAGTTCAGGTTCTGACATGTATGCTTCAATGCCGGTTAAAATTTT
>RZYY01000012.1 GCA_009930115.1 Sphingobacteriia bacterium
GTCCGTTGCTATACTGTACATCCGGAGCAGTGGTATAAAGCTCATGAGAACATACAGTGGCATCTTCACCGGCTACAACAACAGGAAGCATTTGGAAACACAACAAAGTTGAATCCTGAACGCTTACATCACAAGGTGAATTCGGAGATGCAACAACATAAATCTTAATACAATCTCCATTTAGATAAGTTAAATAATCAAGAGAACTAACTTCGTAAATCGGTTCAAGAACTCCGGTACCTAAATTGGGAACAAAAATACCAGAACCATTGGTGGTGTACCATTCAACCAGTGAATATTCACCATTTGTTTCTACTTCACCTGTAAAATCAAGATTTTCGCCCTCACAAATGGTATAACTGTCCTCAAGAATGTTTATCGTCGGATTAAGCTGAATGAAAATTGAATTTGTAGCAGATGCTACACCGCATGCTTCCTCAACGTAAGCAGTAAGCGTAAATTCAATTAATCCTCCATTGGTCATATCTTCCTGACTGAATGTATAAGTTGGGGTAATTGCAGCAGGATTATCAAATTCACCATATCCGGTTGTTGTCCATTCGATCACTCTGGTAATATCAGCTGTAAATGAATTACCGCTATTAAATGTGAATGTGCCAGGATAATTTGGATCGAAACTAACCATTGCATCGGCAAAGTGATATTCTGTTATGTCACCTTCGCAAATTGAAGGAATAGCCTCACCTGCATCAGCATAAGGATCGGAAACAAAGCAGAGATAGAAAAAGTCCTGATCGGATACAGTACACGGATCTATTGGAGAGGCATTAACAAAAATTTCGATGCAGCCCTGAAGCCAGTCTAAAGAAGAGGGCTCATAAGTTGGATCCAGGATATTTTCATTTGAAAAGTCACCTGATCCATTGGTTGTTCCCCACTGAATGAGACTATAATTGGTAGCTTCAACCAAACCGGCAAAATCAAAATTTTCGCCATAGCAAACATAAGCGTTTTCCGGAATGATATTAATCACAGGTGAAGGTTGAAATGTGATTTCAATATCATCACTGAACAGACCGCAATCAAGCGTAATTACATTGAGAGACAATGTAACTGCACCATTGGCAATGTCACCAGCACTTGGATAATAAATCGGATTCAGAGCAAACGGATCATTGAATGATCCGGTTCCGCCTGACCACGTCAGGCTTACATATCCTGAAGCGTATGCACCATCCAATTCAATTTCGGTTTGTGTATCACAATAAACCTCATCTGAACCGGCAGTAGCATATACTACAGTTACAGTTACATAAGCATCTGTGGTAAGCAATCCGGAAGTTGCAACAACCTGGAATGTGGTTGTTTCATCAACAAATACAGTAGTTTGTGATGTTGTACCAATCGATGTACCATTATCATACCATTCCCAGGTTTCTACCGGATCTCCGGCCAGCTGGAAGGCAGAAAGGGTAACATCACCACCGGCACCACAAATCAATGTCGGATCAGCACTGGCAGTAACAGCAAATGTGGGTCCAACAACTGCTTCAACTGTTGAAGTTCCAAAGGCCATAAAAGTCTGTGGATCAGTGGCGGCCAAAGTAGCTTCGCACCAGTGATTTTCGAGGTCGGTTGTTTTATAAACCCGCCAGATAAATGATTCAGACATCCCAAAACCATCTTTTTCGAGGGTGAGAGGGTCATCACCATAGGCTGCAAATGCGTTGGCATAGTCAGCAGTAAATTCAACTGAGCCACCACATTTCAATGTACCGGCATCATTATAAAACACTCCAACCCAGTCACCTGTTACAATGGGAACACCATTGATCTCAGGCACCACTGTTTCGGGGATAATAAGAGTATGAGAAAACAGGGTTTCTGTTTTTTCCCATCCTGGCGGGTCAGCCGATACCAAAAAAGGCACCAGCAACAACGCCAGCACAAATTTAAACTTGTAAACTTTAGATAACATGTAATCCTCCTTTTTTAAAGGTTTGAAAATAAAATAATTAAAACTAATTTGTTAGCAATCTCCTGTTTTTGCAAAAAGCGGAACAAATATACAATAAAATTCGGACAGTCCTTTAAAAGCTTGAAAAATTCACAATTTTACGAATTATTAACAATTTTATTAACAATTAAAAATCACCTGGCAAAACCTCAGACTCTTCAAGTCTTTTCAAATTATAAATAGTCCAAACAAAACCATATGTATCGAATTAAAATAATTAGTCTCCATAATAATGTACATTGAAACGCTTCTTACTATTCAATCAATTTCCGATGCTAAATTACATGTTTTTTATTGAAATGAATTGTTTTTAATAAAAATTAATAGGCTTCAAAATATAACCATCAACAGGTATTTTGTTTTCCAGCATGTTATCAAAATGACCTATTTTTGCAGGGTTTAACATTTAACATTGAATTAACATTTAAGGGAGATATGTTTGAAAGTTTAAGCGAAAAACTGGAACGTTCGTTCAAAATTTTAAAAGGTCAGGGTCAGATTACCGAAATTAATGTGGCTGAAACCCTGAAAGAAGTCAGAAAAGCTCTGCTCGATGCTGATGTCAGCTATAAAATTGCCAAGCAGTTTACAGACGATGTTAAAGAAAAAGCGCTTGGACAAAATGTGCTAACTGCTGTTTCACCTGGTCAATTGATGATCAAAATTGTACATGATAATCTGACCAGTTTAATGGGTGGTGATCATGTGGATATCAATCTGAAAGGAGACCCGGTTGTTATTCTGATTGCCGGTCTTCAGGGCTCGGGTAAAACTACTTTTTCGGCAAAACTGGCCAACTATCTCAAACAGAAAAAAGGGCGCAGACCCCTGCTTGTTGCTGGTGACGTTTATCGTCCGGCTGCTATTAATCAATTGCAGGTCCTGGGAAACAGCATTGATGTAGAAGTTTACACCGAAGAAGACAGTAAGCAACCTGTCAAAATCGCCAGAAATTCAATCTCCTACGCCAAAGAAAAAAAATACAACGTTGTCATCATTGATACTGCCGGGCGTTTGGCAATTGATGAGGAGATGATGAACGAAATTGCTGCAGTAAAAGAAACCGTAAAACCACATGAAACACTTTTTGTGGTTGATGCCATGACCGGTCAGGATGCCGTGAATACCGCCAGAGCTTTCCACGACCGTTTGAATTACGATGGTGTCGTTCTAACCAAACTCGATGGTGATACCCGCGGAGGTGCAGCGCTGACTATCAGGGCTGTGGTTAGCAAACCAATTAAATTTGTTGGTATTGGTGAAAAAATTGAAGCACTCGATGTTTTTTATCCAAAACGAATGGCAGACCGCATTCTGGGAATGGGTGATATTGTGTCACTCGTTGAAAAAGCCCAGGAACAGTTTGACGAAGAAGAAGCCCGAAAACTTCAGAAAAAGATAGCAAGAGACCAATTCGACTTCAATGATTTCCTATCCCAAATCAAACAAATTAAAAAGATGGGTAACGTCAAGGATTTGATGAGCATGATTCCCGGAATGGGAAAAGCCATCAAAGACCTGGATTTTGATGATGACGCTTTCAAACATGTCGAAGCTATCATCTATTCGATGACACCCGCTGAAAGAGGAAATCCTAAAATCATAAACGGCAGCCGGAGAAAAAGAATTTCCATGGGAAGCGGAACTGATATTCAGGAAGTCAACCGGCTGTTAAAACAATTTGAAGATACCCGCAAAATGATGAAAATGATGACTACCAGCGGAGGTAAAGGAATGATGAAAATGATGCAGAATGTCAAAAGAACCCGTTAACTTTCAGAAAAATATACATCCGGAGTTAATCTGATGCAAAACCACACGCTGAAATATTCAGCGCATTTTCCAATATTTTTTTATGACTCTCTATTTTAAACTACGATGAAAATTATTGATGGAAAAACGACTGCCGAACTTATAAAAAACGAAATCAAAACCGAAGTTGCAGCCATTATTGATAAATACAATTCAGCACCCCACCTTGCAGCAATACTCGTGGGCGAAGACCCAGCCAGCAATACCTATGTTAACAATAAAGAAAAAGACTGTCGTTCGGTGGGAATGACCTCTTCAGTCTATCGAATGAGTTCCAGAACATCAGAAGAAGAATTGCTGAGAACAATCGCATTTTTAAACGAAGATGAGCAAATTCACGGATTCATTGTACAACTGCCACTTCCGGAACATATTAATGTTGACAGGATTATAGCCGCAATAAATCCAAACAAAGATGTAGATGGTTTTCATCCGATAAATCTTGGAAGAATGATGTTGGGACAAGACAGTTTTTTACCAGCCACACCTTTTGGGATACTCGAATTACTGAAAAGATACAACATCGAAACAAAAGGTAAAAATTGCGTTGTGCTGGGCAGAAGCAATATTGTCGGGACACCACTCAGTATAATGCTTTCGCGTAAAAACGATCCCGGAAACAGCACTGTTACCCTCTGCCACTCCTACAGTAATAATCTTGCTGATATCACCCGCCAGGCAGATATTTTGATTGCAGCTATCGGGAAACCTGAATTCGTAACAAAAGAAATGATAAAAGAAAATGCTACGGTAATTGATGTCGGCATTCACCGGGTTGTGGATCATGAAAAAAATTCAGGTTATAAGCTTATTGGCGATGTAAAATTTGATGAGGTAGCACCAAAATGTAATTATATCACACCCGTCCCAGGTGGTGTGGGCCCAATGACCAGGATAGCATTGCTGTTAAATACACTGAAAGCATTCAGAAAAACAACAGGAATCAGCTAGATAATTTCCAATCCGCAAATAAGTTGATAAATCTTAAAAATATAACACCTGAACAACGTAAACTGCTGGAAGAAGGAAAAATGTTACCAATTATGGAAGCATTTTACACTCTTCAGGGTGAAGGTTTTAACATGGGTGAAGCTGCATTTTTTATAAGAGTCGGGGGTTGCGATGTTGGCTGTCGATGGTGCGATGTGAAAGAATCGTGGAACCCCGATCTGCATCCACTTGTTAAAACCTCCGACGTTATTGAACAAGCAATGAGTTATCCTTCAAAATCTGTGGTTGTTACAGGAGGTGAACCGCTATTGTACAATCTTGATTTTTTGTGCAGACAGCTGAAAATTAACAGCATGAAAACCTATCTTGAAACTTCAGGAGCTCACCCGCTTACTGGTACCTGGGACTGGATTTGTCTTTCACCAAAAATAAATCACCCTCCTGAAGAGAATATCCTGACTATTGCCAATGAACTGAAAGTTATTATTTTCAATGAAAGCGATATAGCCTGGGCTGAAAAATATGCCAGTTTAGTTTCACCATCCTGCAAACTTTATCTGCAACCGGAATGGAGCCGCTCGAAATTCATGACTCCTTTTATTATTCAGTACATCATGCAAAATCCAAAATGGAAAATTTCACTTCAGGCACATAAGTTTATGAATATCCCATAGATTTGACAAATCATATTTCTTCTTTATTACGTTAGTTTTATTCACACAGATAATCAATATGAGACTGCATCTGAGGATATTTGCACTGTTGCTGTTATTTTTTTTTGCTTACCAAACCCAGGCGCAAAGCCTTTCCACCAAATCAGAACGGGCAAAAAAATTTTTCGGAAATGCCCAGAGAGAATTTAACCTGATGAATTATGCTATAGCAAAAAAATACCTCAAGAAAGCGATATCAATTGATGAAAATTTTCTCGAAGCATACATGCTTTTGGGTGATGTTCATAAATCACTTATCGAACGAAAAGAAGCAATTGAAGTTTATACAAGAGTTTTGGAAAGAAATACTGAAAAATATCCTGAAGTTTACTATTTTATGGGACTGATTTATTTCGAACTTCAACAATACCAATCAGCTGCCAAAAAATTTGAATACTTTTTAAAAACAAATACAAACCATTCAGACCGGCTGACGGATGCAGCTTATTTGCTGGAATGCAGCAAATTTGCTCAAAAAGCTGTTGAAAACCCTGTCCCATTTGAACCGGTTAATGTTGGAAATAATATCAATACCACTGGGAACGAATATATCAATTCAATAACAAGCGACGAATTACAGATGTATTTTACCGGGAATAACACGATCCATGGTCAGAAAGCAAATAACGACCGGTTTTATATTGCCGAACGAAAAACCATCTCAGAAAACTGGAATCCATCTCAGCTTGCACCAAATCCTCTCAACACAGTTGAAAATCAGGGAGCTATGAGCATTACCCCTGACGGACGGTTTCTGCTGCTAACAGGTTGTCATTGGATAAACGGATATGGCAGTTGTGACCTGTATGCCACAGAAATTTTAGAAGGAAAACCAGGTGAACTAAAGAATCTGGGAGTACCTCCAAACAGTTCACAGTGGGATTCGCAACCCTCTCTTGCTCCGGATGGCAGAACACTTTTCTTTACAAGCAATCGTGCTGGTGGATTTGGAAAAGCTGACATCTGGAAAAGCCGGCTGATGGATGACGGAACCTGGTCAGTACCTGAAAATCTCGGTAATAAAATCAATACATCAGGAGACGAAATTGCACCTTTCATTCATGCCGATGGTAAGACACTTTACTTTTCATCCGACCGGCACACAGGTATGGGAGGACATGATCTTTATGTTTCACGACTGGATGAAAAAGGCGAATGGCAATCACCTGAAAACCTGGGCTATCCAATCAATACACCTGATGATCAAATTAATATCGTGGTAAATACTACCGGTAACAAAGGCTACATTTCCGCAAACCTGCCTGAAGGTCAGGGTGGTTTTGACATTTATAGTTTTCAGCTTCATGATGAAATTCGCCCTCAACCAGTAACTTACATAAAAGGTTTGATCTCTGATTCAAGATCACAATCACCACTCGAAGCCACTTTGGTTTTAATAAGTCTCGAATCCGGAAAGGAAATCATCCGATCGTCAACTGATAAAAAAAACGGTGAATTTCTATTATGTCTTCCTGTCGATAGCGATTATGCACTAAATGTGTCTTGTCCCGGCTATCTTTTTTATTCCCAAAACTTTTCACTTACCGAAATCAATACCGAAGCAGACCCGTACCAGCTAAATATCAGCCTGAATCCGATAAAAACGGGTGAAGCCACCACCCTGCGCAATGTGTTTTTTAATGTGGATAAAGCAGATTTATTACCCGAATCAGTCGCAGAATTAACTAAACTTGTAGAATTTCTGAAAATAAATGCTTCATTAAAAATAGAAATTGGAGGGCATACCGACAACATCGGGGGGGAAACCTATAACCTTCATCTTTCGGAAAAAAGAGCAAAAACAGTGGTTAATTTTCTGGTTAACAATGGCATCGAAAGCCAACGGTTAACCTGGAAAGGATATGGGTATTCACGCCCTGTTTCTGAAAATACGACAGAACAGGGAAGGGCCAGCAACCGACGAACTGAGGTACTCATCCTGGAAATAAATCAATAAAAAAAGGTGTTAAGCCGAAGCATTTAATTCAATTCTGAGCATATTTAATGCTGCAAGAGCAGCTTTTCTGATATTTCTGCCTCTGTGTTCCCCAAACAAAAAATTTTTAGCAATCGTTTTATCTCCACAAGCCAGTGCTATCCATGTTGTTCCCACAGGTTTATCATTCGATCCTCCATCAGGTCCGGCTATACCGGAGACAGCAATACCGTAATCAGTTTTTAAATTGCTTCTTACACCTTGTGCCATTTGCCTGACAACATCTTCGCTCACAGCACCATATTTTTCAAGAATGGTTGCATCCACACCCAAGAGTTCA
The DNA here is from genome assembly GCA_009930115.1 of Sphingobacteriia bacterium. GTDB lineage: Bacteria > Bacteroidota > Bacteroidia > Bacteroidales > 4484-276 > RZYY01. The sequence continues at coordinate 7,731 of RZYY01000012.1, forward strand.
GTTTTTACCTGATTTGAATAAGCTATGACCGAACCTGTGAAATAGGACGAACTACCTGGAATACTTGTTATCAGGTGAGCTATGTAACCTCCTGTGCAGCTTTCGGCTGTTGCTAACGATTTCTTTTTCAATTTCAGCAAATTGCCAACTACTTCTTCCATTGTTTCTGTATTGTACCCAAAAATCACATCAGAAATTAAAGGCTTAAGCTCTTTTTCCAGAACTTCCAATTGGCGTTCAAGAGCTGACTTATTGTCGCCCACGGCTGTAAGTCGCAACCGCACTATTCCGGGCTGGGGAAGATATGCCAGTTTCACATTTGCTGGTAAATTATTTTCCCATTCTTCGATTGTTTTTGCCAGGAAAGATTCACCAACTCCCTGTGTTAAAATCGTATGATGGACGATAAAAGAAGCTTCAGTGTATTTTGCAAGCCGGGGCATGACCTGATGGGTAAACATGGTTTTCATTTCGAAAGGTACACCCGGCATTGATATAAAAAATTTACCGTCTTTTTCAAACCACATCCCCGGTGCTGTTCCTTCAGGATTGGGCAAAGGAATGCATGCAGCAGGAACCTCGGCCTGACGTCGGTTTAATTCAGTTACCGGAATGCCTCTGCTATGGAAAAGCCGCCTGACATTTTCAAATGCTTCCTGATTAAAAATCAGGTATGTATTAAAAAATTCACACAGGACCATCTTGGTCACATCATCCCTGGTTGGGCCTAACCCTCCGGTAATCAATATAATATCAGCCCTTTGCGAGGCCTGCTCTAGCGTGGACAGAATTTGTTCACGATCATCTGAAATACTGGTAATCTGATTTACCGTGATACCGGACAAACTAAGCTGTTCGCCCAACCATGCCGAGTTGGTGTCAATCACCTGTCCGATAAGTAATTCATCGCCAATAGTAATAATCTCTGCGTTCATTCCAATAATTTTTGGTAAAATGATACCTTTGCAATTTTTTCGGCAAAAGTAGAATTTTTCAATAGTGGTATGGAAAGAATAAAAGAGTCGGAGTTAATTATCAATGCTGACGGGAGCATTTACCATCTGAGCCTGAAACCTGGTTATCTGGCTGAAAATGTAATTCTTGTCGGTGATCCCGGACGTGTACCAAAAATTTCCCGTCATTTCAAAAAAATAGAGCACAAGAGTCAAAACCGTGAAATAATTGTTCATACCGGAATTTATAATAATCTAAGATTGTCTGTCCTTTCAACTGGTATGGGTACTGACAATATCGATATAGTCATGAACGAACTCGATGCCCTTGTTAACATTGATTTTGACAAACGTCAGGTTAAGGAAAACCTAACGCGGTTGAATATTGTCCGGTTGGGTACCTCAGGTTCCATACAGCCGGAAGTTCCGATAAATACCATTGCTGTTTCAACCCATGGAATTGGTATGGATGGGCTGTTAAAATACTATTCAAGTGAATCTGTAATTGAAAAGGAATTAACCAGTGCATTCATAAGTCAAACCCATTGGCACAGCTCTTTGCCATATCCATATATTGTATCCTGCTCCGAAGTTCTGCTGAAAAAACTCGGCCATGACCTTCAACAGGGAATTACGGCTACTGCACCGGGTTTTTATGGCCCACAGGGCAGAGTTATCCGCCTTCCACTCAATCATCCCGACCTGATGGAGAGAATTCAAAAATTCAATTTCAACGGTAAAAAAGTCTTGAATTTTGAAATGGAAACTTCAGCTTTATTCGGACTGGGGAAATTACTCGGTCACAACACGTTAACCATTTGTGCAGTAATTGCCAACCGCGCTACCGGCGAATATACCGGTAACTACCAGCCTTTGATCGAAAATATGATTGAACTTGTTTTGGAAAGAATTACCAAAAGTTAAACTCAGGAAGGTAACGGCAGAATTTTTTTGAACCTCAATTTGATTACTCCCAATACTGCTTCCTTGAAAATCCCGGAACTCATTTTTGAGGTTCCTTCCCGGCGATCAGTAAAAACGATGGGAACCTCAACAACATTAAATCCAAGCCTTACCGCTGTAATTTTCATTTCAATCTGAAAAGCATAGCCAATAAATTTTATTCTGTCGAACCAGATTGTTTCAAGCACTTGTCGTCGGTAACACACAAAACCTGCAGTTGAATCGGCAATCTTAATTCCTGTCACGATTCTGACATATTTCGAAGCATAATAGGACATCATAACCCGCCCCATCGGCCAATTCACAACCCGGATGACACCTCCGACATACCTTGAACCTATTGCTACATCCGCACCATTGTGACAAGCTAAGTACAATTTTTGCAAATCGTCGGGGTTGTGAGAAAAATCGGCATCCATCTCAAAAATAAACTCATAATCACGTGCCAGCGCCCATCTGAATCCATGAATATAGGCAGTGCCTAATCCCAGTTTCCCTTCTCGCTCTTCGATGAACAACCTGTCCGGAAACTCCTGCATCAGGTGTTTTACAATAGCAGCTGTACCATCAGGAGAATGATCTTCAATAATCAGCACATGAAACTCGCCATCAAGGGCAAAAATATAGCGCAGAATTTTTTCGATATTCTCTTTCTCATTGTAGGTTGGTATGATTACTAATTTATCTGCCATCTGTGCTGATGTTGGTTTGTGTTTTTCAGTTATGAAAAATCATAAATTTTCAGGTAAAATATTGATTATTATTGTGTTTTTAACATAATCTTTGATGATGCCGATAAAAATTTGTCTGTGTAAAGTAAGATATATAGCCCATCTTTTAGCCCTGCATGGTTAAGATTTAAACCAGTTGATTTACTTCCGGTTTCAGGAAATATTACTAATTTTTCCTGACCAAGAACATCAAAAAATGTGAGTTTGCTTTTTTGGGAGGCAGGATCAGATAGATTCACAACAATTTCACCTGAAGTAGGATTTGGATAAACAAAAACAGTTACCTTCTTCCCTTCCTCGGGTATGGTAGTCGGATCAGATACATCACGCAGTGACCTTAGCTCGATTTTCCATTCAGAATAGTTGTAATTGAGCGGCCCTGTAACTGTATAATGTTCATTAAGTACAGGATCGAATTCAAACACATCGTTGTTGTGAACATTTACCTGACCGGTACCATCACTAACCCGCCACATTCCTGAATTGTTCCAGTGCTGTGAGTATGTACAAACAGCTTCAGGAATTCGAACCAATACACTTTCCCAGTCTTCACCCATTTCATTGGCAGTTAAAACTGCCGGTTCAGGAACAACTCTTTCGTTTTTTATCAGTTTGTACATCGAAACATTGGTCATCTCAGTCATTCCATAATACTCTTTTACCATTCCTGTTAGTACAATACTGTCTCCGATTGCAGGAAAAAAGCCGGATTGATAGACAAACAATCCTGCTCGTGGTCCATTGCCGGCCTGAATAAAATATCCGTTCGTGTAAAAAGCTGTTACAATCCCAGTTGTTGTTACCATCTGATTTTCAAATGGAGAATAATCACCAGTTCCCTGAATATTAATTATTGGTGTTATTTCTCCACTCCAATTTGCCGCTACACGGTAGTTGTAAACCGGTGAACAGATATTTTTACCGGTTTCCTGTATTAATTGTATTGAAAAACAGATGATTGTCTCTTCAGAATAACCAGGAATCTCTCCACGCCATTGCCCATCCGAAAAAGTCATATCGGTGTAATCCTGAAGATTATTAAATGAATCACCCCAGTACAATCTTACATTTCCGGCTACCGGCATTGGATTGATGCTTCCAGATACTATAACTGACTCGTTTGCGGCAGGCTGAGCATTGGAAATGGCAATATTACCGATAGCAAAGTCAGGTAAATCAGCATTTCCCCATATTAATTCGATGAAATAAGGATTGTCAACAAAAGGATTCCTGTTTTTTTGAAACTGATAAATGACATTATTCCTGTTTCGCTCAAACTGGTCAGGATTGTCCATAAGGTTCCATTCCAACAGTGCCGACAATTTACCGTGTTCCGGAAGGGGGTATGTATTCACTCTGTTCACTACAGTAAGATTGGATTCGCCGTTAGTCCATTTGTAACGGGCATCCATATAAAAAATAATTCTGGCAATGTCACCTTTTACATCATCACGCGGTTCCCAGGATTCTCCCGGTGTGAATTTACATTGGGTTGCTTCGTTGTGATAATACAGACTGTAGTCAAAATCCATATTACTTCTCGAGCTGTTCACGGATGCATCTGCAGGTTTCAGATTATGTACGTCCGAATGCATGGGAAGGATATCTTCAAACTGCCCGTGGGATTTAGCCCAAACATGCTCCCTGTTGAGCTTGTTCCCTCCAGAACCATAATCCATTCCATCCTGAGAACGTCCTGTGTAAACAAGGATAACATTTCCGGGTATTTCAGGATCGGCATCGGAATAGTAAAGGACATATTTGGAAAAAAAATAGGAGAGGCTGTGATGATTTCTTATGATCTCATGCAGCTTCATTTTTAATGCTTCTCCCTTTAATCCTTCAGTACCATTGTAATAACCTACCGGCTGGGATAACAATGCAAGCGGAAAAACCAAAAACAGAATGAAACAGAATTTTTTTCTCATTTACCTGTTTAACGATACAAACCTGTAGATTAATATTTTACTTCGACTTTACTGATTTCCCAGGTGGATGATCCTGCGGTGGTACTGAGGTATTTGAAAGCAATATAGATTGTTTGATTTTCATACGCAGCAAGACTTACATCACCACTGTTTACGAAAGTCCAGTTGTTGCCCTGGGCTCTTGTGAAACCTGTTAGTTCGGTCCAAGTTCCGTTTTCTGAAGGATTTCCGCTGCCGGCATAATCATTTGATATTAATACTTTCATATCATCAATGGTGATAATATAATTGATGGCTTCACGGAAACTCAGTGTAACGCCGGTGAAACCCTCCAGTGAAATAGCAGGAGAGACCAGCCAGTCTTCATTTTCAAAATCCGACCCCTGACTATATCCAGACATCACGGCACATCCTCCATCAAAGCTACCCCAGCCCCATACCTGATCACCAGTAATACTGAATGCGCTGAATGTTCCGACACTGGATTCAAAATCTTCGAGAAATACAAAAGTTCCTCCTCCTCCACCACCTTCAAATTCAAAATCAGAATTCTCGCCGCTACTGTCCCTCAATCCGGCAGTACCAAAATAGGTGCGCAAAGTTCCGTTAACACTCAGCCATTTGCCAAGGTTATCCGGATTATCCATAAGATTTACATCACTACGTAAAGGCGACCCTGCCGGCAGGTTTACAATTACACAATTTTGATAATTGTTTTCTTCCGGGTCATCAGCAATCAGCACATTTGTTGCCAGTGTAAAAGGAGGCGCATAATCAATATCATCGTTCGTAGAGATAGAAGTTATTCCGGATTTTACTGCTCCAACAATATAACCTTTGACCCAACCAACCTGATAGGGTGTAGCATTTTGATTGGCAATACCAAAGGCAACATCCCATGGATCTTCCTGTGTTCCGCTGCCCGAGCCAGATCCACCGCCACCACCATCGCAACGCTCTCCGCTAAGATTAATTTCACCCAAATCCCTTACATAAAGCTGGATATCGCTGTTAAACTGGCTTGCAATGGCTATGAAAGTTCCGTTACCATCCGGAAGGCTCACATTGGCAAAATTGGCATACCCGCTGGTCCGAACAATGACAGTATTATTGTTGCAATCTTTCAGCGTGCGGTTCTGGGTAGTCAGTCCGATGGCATCAGACCAGGTTTTACTGGTGTCGGAAGCTGAGAATTCGACATCATTCAACTGGATCAGCATTGAATTATAGGCTCCGCCTGATAACTCAGTAATGGTAACTAATTCTGGTTCAACAATAACTCCGGTTTTCAGTTTTACAATGTTTCGATCAACATCCACTGAATCGAGCTGCATAACGCCACTGTAATCTCCAAGAATTAATCCTTTGAGATACACCCTTACCGAATCACCAACATAAAGGCCTCCTGAATTAATCAGCCGAAGATTGATAGCACCGGTAGCATCCTGAATATAGGAATTTTTGTAAATATTACCTGAAGTTTCATCCCCAACAATAACACCATAAAACGACATAGCTGTGTCGATTTTATAGTACTGGCCGTTATACATGGTTTTAACCTGTTCGATTGTGATCACCTCTCCGACCGGAATATCGCCTGATGGCGGCTGATCAAAATCCTGGTCAATACATGAGGTTAAATAAAAAGATAAAGAAATCAAAAGTAAAAGTGAGTGAAAAACAATTTTTTTAAACATAACTGTGAAGATTATTGAATGTTGTAACAAATTTTTCAACGTTAAAACCTAAAACTAATATTGGCAAAATATTGAATACCATAAAGATAAAAATATTTTGGAGGAAATTTTTCCATGTCGTTCGGATCATAGCGGAATTGCTCGAATCCGCCAAAAGCGAAGTCAGTTTCGTTGAGCAGATTATTGATGCTAAGATTGAGTGCGATGTAATATTTCCCGATTCTCCATGATTTTCCTCCAAAAAGATCGACTGTGTATGCCGACGCCAATTTTTCCTGAGCAAGCAGGTCAAGGTAACGAATATCGTCCGAACTGTATAAGCCGGCTCCACCAGCAGATCTTCTGTCAGGATTGGGCTCGAGATATATGTCATCGAAAAAGTTCACATTTACACCCAGCCACCAATACTTTGGAGAATTGTATTTTATACCTCCCGAAAGTGCCGTCTGGGGATTTCCTCCCACGTAGTAATTCTTTAAGTAAACTTTTCTGTCCACAGCAAGGATTTCGGAATTATTATCCTGTGAGATGGTTGCCAGCGGACGAGAATTGTAAATCATTTGACCAAGACCTGCAACTGCCGAAAGATTGATGGTTGAAGTAAGTTTATAGTCAACACCAAATTCGGCACCCATACTGCGTGTATCTACTCCTGTCATTTGATAGTTAACGAAACTGCGAAGGGTTTCATGGTAAAAACTTCTGGAATAAACCTGATCATTAAATTCTGTGTAGTATAGTGTTGCTCTGGCCTGTATGGTTGGCGCCCTAAGTACGTAACTGATGTCACCCGAAAGTATTTTCTCATTCTCGAGCCCACTGACCACAAAATCCCTTGTTCTTGGTGAAATGTAGGAATCTCTGAAATAAGGAGCTCTGGTCATATACAATGCATTTACGAGTACATAATGACGACCAGTTATCTTGTACGTCAAACCACCTTTTATCCCATAATTGGTAAAATTCTGCTTTTCGGAATCACCAAGAGAAGCATCAGGAAATTTTCCGTTTTGCATGTTTCCTGTTCTCCAAAACTGCGTCATTGAAGCATTAGCAGCTATAAAATAGTCAACTTTTGGATAGGTAAAATCAGCCTGAACGAAAAGATCATACTTATGCACGTTGGCATCATAATCATATCCAAAAACATCACCTTTATAAACCGGGCGATTTGGTGTACGAATGTCATTTTGGGCAAGATCAGGATCGAAAAAATCCTGTTCAGCAAATTTGTCCAGGTCAACGTAAAAATCACCGCCGAGAAGGTCTTCCACCACCTTGTAGGTTCGACCTTTATACCACGAAAGGTTGATCCCGGAATTAATGGTCAGATTGGGGTTAATTTCTTTGGTAAGTACTGAATTAAACTGAAATTGACTATGGTCATTTCTCCGGTCTTCGATGATGTATTTTGAAAAATTACCTGTAACGCTATTCCCTTCAATACCATAAGCATTATTCACGGTGTAAAGGTTTTTTCTGTTGGCGAAATAGAAAAAATCCCAGTCAATCTGTCTAAAATGCTCATTGTTCAGCCATTGATTGGTAAGATAGCTGAAATAGTCAGGATCATTCTTCCAATAGCTGGGCAGGTTGCGGTAATAATCCGGCCGGGGGTCGGCTGCATCATACCATTCAAGGGCTGTAGAACCATATCTTCCAAAAAAGTAAGCAAGAGAGGAGGTAATTTTTGTTGTTTTGTCCGGTTCATAATAATGTGTAAAAAAAATCTTAGGCTGATTATATGAACCAACTCTTGAATTTCGCTTTTCGCCCTGCTGATATCCCCAGTTTGGATTATAATAATTTGTTCCGGCAAGGTCGTAGGCTTCCTGGGTAGAAACACCTGCTCTTCCTGCCTTTGAAGGTGCAGCAAAAGCAATAAGACCGAGACTGTGTTTGTTATTTATTTTTTTTTCGACTGATAAAAAATAGCTCCAGGCATCGTAAAAAGTACCTTCTACATAACCTTCCTCGGCCCATCGGCGGGAACCAGAAACGGCAACTGCCCATCCGTTATCCATCAGACCGGTGCTGTGTGTTGCCATTAAGCGGTTTCTGTAGGCACGATTGGTGGATGAATAGGTAAGACGGGTTCCCGGACGCAGTTTGGATGCCCGTGCTTCGATATTGGTAGCACCGCTTACACCTCCAAAAGTATAAGGTGAGGCAGAGATTCCAAAATCAATTTCCTGTCCCCGGGTCACATCGTTTAATCCACCCCATGCTGACCAGTAAGCCCGGCCTGTTTCCATATCATTTAAAGGAACACCACCTATTAAAACACTGGTGTTTTCTGAATCATAACCCCGAACTCTGAAACGTGTCTGACCAAATGTATATCCGGCAGTCGACAGGTAAATGTCTCTTGAAGATTGAAGCAATCCGGAAACATTCTGGGTTTGTTCGTCTGTTTCAAGATCAAGATCAGCAGCAGTAATAGTAATGATCGGATGCTGAAGAGATTCATCACGAATCAGAGAAGTCGTGTCCACCTGGGCAAAAACCTGCACAAAAATCAACAATGTGTAAAACGTAATAATGAGTTTTTTCATCAGAAATATATTGATTACTTTAATGTTGACAAAACCATCTTTGATAAAAGTTTGCAAATTTAGACATAATTTAAAATGCCGGGGTGGTTTTATTGCTTTTGTTTACATTTGTGGCAAAATTTAAAACAGGAAAATATTCATGAGATTCTTCACTACGATAGCTTTCACCATCTTTGTTTTACTTTCAGGATTGAATTTGCACGCACAAGATGAAATGCGATACCGGATTGGTTGCATTGCATTTTACAACATCGAAAACCTTTTTGACACCATCAATCAGCCAAAGGTGAATGACACTGAATTTACTCCCGAAGGTCCAAACAACTGGAACAGTTCGAAATATTACGAAAAGTTGGCTAATTTATCTGAAGTGATTTCAAAAATAGGAGTTGATCTCACTCCTGATGGCCCTGCTGTTCTTGGCCTGTCAGAAATTGAAAATCGCTCGGTTTTATCAGACCTGGTGATGCAACCTGAACTCAGGCAACACAATTACCAGATCGTCCATCACGATGGCCCCGACCGCAGAGGAGTGGATTGTGCTTTATTTTACAATCCGAAATATTTCACCATGACCAATTCTCAATCGCGACGCCTCAGGGTTGAGGGGCGTGATAATTTTTTCACCCGCGACCAGTTGGTGGTATCGGGAATGTTTGATGGTGAAATGATGCATTTTATTGTTAATCACTGGCCTTCTCGCAGTGGTGGACAAAAACGCAGTGAACCACTGCGCATAGCTGCTGCCCGGCTTACCCGATCAATCGTGGATTCTCTTCTTAACATTGATCCGAACGCAAAAGTGATTGTAATGGGAGACCTGAATGATGATCCTGTGGACAAATCGGTGAAAAAAATCATGAACACTACCGACAATCCTGATAAACTAAAATCTGACATGATGTTTAATCCGATGGAAAGACTCTATCGTCAGGGTATTGGAAGTCTTGCCTATCGCGATGCATGGAATCTTTTTGATCAGCTGCTCCTTACACAGGCACTAACCGGAAATGATAAGAGCACGTATAAATTTTACCGTGCAGGAGTTTTCAACAAACCATGGTTACTACAAAAAGAAGGAGCTTTTAAAGGATATCCCTGGCGATCGTTTGCCGGAGGAAATTATCTTGGTGGTTACAGCGACCATCTCCCTGTTTATCTTTTCATTATCAAAGAGGAAAGATAATCCGGCAAAGTTCAGCAGAGGAGTAAACTGAATTTCCTTATGGAAAAGCAAACACCGACTCAAATAAACTCTATTCTTACTGTATCATCTACCCTAAGACCAAGCAATCCTGCTGCATTGGCCATGCATACAGCAAGCTGAAGATAACCTGAAGAACTAAACAAAGCAACAATCTCTCCTTCAGGAACATCCTTGTAAGATTGACTGATTTTTTTTATACTATACCTGGATGCACCAAAAAGTATTCGGAATGGCCTTTTCTGACCAATTTTTGCAAACAAATCCCTGCTAATGTTGGTAAAAATATTTTCATACTGGTCAATGTAGGTTACATGCCCTTTAATAAGGTTTTCGGAGGTAACCGGGCACAAACCAATACGAGAAGTCAGCTCCTTGCGCTCAGGCCCCAGCTGAGCAGGATCATTCCCTTCAACAATAAACTGTGCCACCTTAACAAAAACATCAAAAGCAGCAAACGTGAAAGTATCAGTATCCTGATAAATATCAATTTCGATAAGTTTTTCAGGCTTGTGATCAAATGCCAGCGCAAAAACACCATTATCCGCCCCGATAAAATAACTGCCATCATAAACAGCCAGCACATGTGGCATTTCAATGGTAGCCTCTGAAGTAATATCAACAATATGAATGGTGCCTTCAGGGAAGGAGGAATAGGAATTCCGAAGGACAAAAGCAGCACTGTTGAGATTGAATGGCGGAATATTATGCGTAAGATCCACTACAATGGCACCGGGTATTCGGGAATAAATTTTACCTTTCACAATTCCTGCGTAATGATCTTTTGTTCCCCAGTCCGAAAGTAATGTTATAAGCGCCATATTCTTCAGATACTCTGTACATCTTTAAATTAAAAAGCAAAATTAGTATTTCTTCAGCACAGCTTGAGTAAAAATTGATAATTTTGGGCATCGAAAATCATCGAATTTCAAGCAATAAAAAACGCTTAACATACTGAATGTCCGAAAAAATCATCCCGATTGAATCTGTAAATCCTTTGGAGATTTTTGGTGTCAATGATACCAATCTGGATCTGCTTAAAAATCATTTCCCAAAATTGAAAGTTATCGCACGGGGCAATGAAATCAAAATACTTGGAGAAGAAAGCGAAATTGATGTCTTCGAAAAACGATTTGCATTAATGGTACTTCATCTCGAACGCTTCGGTAAGCTCAGTGAATATGATGTGCGAGATCTGTTGGAAAGTGAACCGGATTATCTGCCGCAAACGACACCTGTAGCCGATGTTCTTGTTCACGGACGCAATGGCAAACTGATAAAAGCCCGCACACCCAACCAGCAAAAAATGGTTGAAAGCTGCCGGCATAATGATTTGATTTTTGCCATTGGCCCTGCAGGAACCGGCAAAACTTACACTGCTGTTGCCCTTGCCGTGCAAGCATTACGCAACCGCGAGATCAAACGGATTATTCTGACCCGTCCGGCAGTCGAAGCCGGCGAAAATCTTGGCTTTCTTCCCGGTGACCTTAAAGACAAGCTTGATCCCTATCTTCAACCACTCTATGACGCTCTGCGTGATATGCTCCCTTCGCAAAAACTGCTTGGTTTTCTCGAAGACGGCACCATTGAAATTGCACCTCTTGCTTTTATGCGCGGTCGCACACTCGACAATGTTTTTGCTATTCTCGACGAAGCCCAAAATGCTACAGAAAGTCAGTTAAAAATGTTTCTGACCCGCATGGGAACTTCGGCAAAATTCATTGTAACCGGAGATATCACACAAATAGATCTACCCCGCAACCAATCTTCAGGCCTTGTTCAGGTAGCAAAAATACTTCGCAACATCCCGGGAATAGATTTTATTTATCTGAACGAAAAAGATATAGTCCGGCACAAACTCGTTGTTCAAATCATCAACGCATACAGTAAATCTTCATCACAGCAAAAAACAGAAAATGGAAACAATTACTCAAACCAACTTTAACTTTCCCAATCAGAAAAGTCGTTACACGGGAAAAGTACGTGACGTTTACAATATTCACGACGAGTTGCTGGTAATGATTGCAACCGACAGAATATCAGCTTTTGATGTCGTTTTGCCAAAAGGGATCCCATACAAAGGACAGGTTTTAAACCAGATAGCAGCCAAATTTCTCGATGCTACCTCAGACATTGTTCCCAACTGGAAAATTGCCGTTCCTGATCCTATGGTAACAGTGGGTTTTTACTGTCAGCCCTTTTCGGTTGAAATGATAATTCGCGGTTATTTAACCGGCAGTTCATGGCGCACTTATCAGAAAGGTGAACGTCAAATCTGTGGTGTCCCAGTTCCTGATGGTATGAAGGAACACCAGGCATTTCCCGAACCAATAATTACTCCGACAACCAAAGCCACCACTGGTCATGACGAAGATATCACAAGAGAAGAAATAATTAACCGTGGCCTTGTTTCAGAAGAAGATTATCGTCAACTCGAAAAATACACCCTTGAACTTTTTAAGCGCGGCACCGAAATTGCTGCCATGAAAGGCTTAATCCTGGTAGATACGAAATACGAATTCGGAAAAAAAGACGGTAAAATATATTTGATTGACGAAATCCACACACCCGATTCATCGCGCTATTTCTACCTGAATGGCTATAATGAAAGACAGGAAAAAGGCGAACCTCAAAAACAACTTAGTAAGGAATTTGTACGTGAGTGGCTGATGACCAATAATTTCAAAGGAGAACCAGGACAACAGGTTCCCGAAATGACCAGTGAAATAGTTTCTTCTATTTCTGATCGCTATATTGAACTCTTTGAAAAAATAACCGGCGAAAGTTTCGTAAAAGCTGAAACTTCAGAAGTTCCTAAAAGGGTGGAAAATAACACAAGAAGGTTTTTAGACGATTATTTCCATAATAAATAAAATCAAAACGAATTTCAATACTTCAAAACAACTTCACATGAACGAGGACATTTTTCAGGGCTATAAAGGAGGAGCACTCGAAACACTAAAAAAGTACAATGTACGTGTCTGGGGGCAAGCAAATGTTAAAACAACCAGAGGACCTTTCACAGGAACAATTCTGCCAAGATCGGAAAACGATGACGATCAGCATATTGTAATGAAAATACCTACAGGTTACAACATCGGCATTGACATTAAAACCATCCTTGAGATGGAAGAAACAGGCTACAAAAAGGCCAACTACAAAATCCCTGAAAAAGAATTTCCATATACCAAGGACCTGCCCAGCGTCAAATTATTTGGAACCGGAGGGACAATTGCCTCCCGCCTCGATTACCGGACAGGTGCAGTAATACCTGCTTTTTCGCCGGGAGAACTTTACGGAGCTGTCCCTGAATTAGCTGACATTTGCAACCTTACTACAGAAAAAATCTTTGCAGTGTTTAGCGAAAATATGGGACCAAAGCAGTACATAGCACTGGCAAAAGCTATTGGCAGAGAGATCGAAAATGGCATTGACGGAATCGTTATAGGACATGGAACTGACACCCTTCATCATACGGGGGCTGCACTCACTTTCATGGTTCAAAATTCTCCCGTACCCATCGTTCTGGTAGGCTCGCAAAGATCATCCGACCGCCCGAGTAGTGATGCTGCTCTTAATTTAATGCATGCAACCTACGCAGCAGGACATAGTGATATTGCCGAAGTCATGGTTTGTATGTTTGGCCCAACCTCTGATGAATATGGACTTCTGCACAAAGGTACCCGTGTACGCAAAATGCACTCTTCTTATCGATCAACTTTCAGAACCATTGGTGATATTCCACTTGCTATGGTCAGTCGTAAAGGTATTACTCCGTTAAAGAAAGACTATCACCATCGCAGGAAGGATCGCAATGTTACCATAAAACCTTATTTTAGTGATAAAGTAACAATGCTTTATTATTACCCTGCGATGAAACCGGATATACTGCACGCCATTATTGACCAGGGATATAAAGGAGTGGTAATTGTAGGAACCGGTCTTGGCCATGTTAACAAAGAACTTTATCCGGCAATTGAACGAGCACACGCTGAGGGAGTCAGTATGTTCATGACACTTCAGACCATTTGGGGGTACGTTCATATGTTTGTTTACGACACCGGACGCGACATGATGGCAAAAGGGATAATTCCGGCCGGTAATATGCTCCCCGAAGTAGCATTTATCAAACTTGGCTGGGCACTCGGACAAACAGAAGACCCCAAAGAAGTAAAAAAACTTATGCTGACACCTATCAACGACGATATTACCGAACGAGAACCATACAACGGCTATCTGGTTTACCAGGGTGGAATTCCGGAAGTAGAAGCCTTCATACGAAAGGTTCATAAGTAACAACAATCCTTTCCCCTGAATCAAATCGAAACAGATGTGGAAGACCCGGACAAAAAACCAAAGAAATTACACGTTTGCGTCAAAATCCGGTGTCCTCTGCCATAATCTTAACTCAATTTTTCCTTCAATTTATGCAATGTTATCCCATAATCAGGGTTTTAACATAAATAACTTGTTACCATGAAATACCTGATAGCCAATGCCAAAATTGTAAATGAGGGCCGAACTTTTAAAGGTTCTGTATTAATTCGTGAAAAATACATTGAACAAATTCTGGAACATGAGACAGCCATAAGTTCTGAACAATATCCCGGCTATATTTTTATAAATGCCGAAGATAAAATTCTGATGCCTGGTGTTATTGACGACCAGGTACATTTCAGAGAGCCGGGGCTTACACACAAAGCAGACATTTACACCGAAAGCAAAGCGGCTGTAGCCGGGGGTATTACCTCGTTTATGGAAATGCCAAACACCATTCCCAACACTCTGACACAAACCCTCCTTGAAGAAAAATACAAACTCGGATCCGAAAAATCCCTGGCCAATTATTCTTTTTACATGGGTTCTTCCAACGATAACCTGTCAGAGATTGTCAAAACTAATCCGGGGACAGTATGCGGTGTAAAAATATTTATGGGATCTTCTACCGGAAATATGCTGGTTGACAACCGAGACACTCTTGAAGGTATTTTCAGGGAATCACCATGTCTGGTTGCCGTCCATTGTGAAGACGAGAATACCATCAGAAAAAATACAAGTTTTTTTCGAAAAATATATGGCGAAGACGTTCCGGTCTATCTTCATCCAGTGATCCGTAGTGAAGAAGCCTGTTTTAAATCATCTTCCCTGGCTGTGGAACTGGCTGAAAAATATAATACCAGACTCCACATATTGCATATCTCCACAGCTAAAGAAACTAATCTATTCAGAAATGACATCCCGCTGAGCCAAAAAAAGATTACTGCTGAAGTTTGTGTCCATCATCTTTGGTTTAACAGCATCGACTATACCAAAAAAGGAAATTACATCAAATGGAATCCTGCAATAAAAACAAACAGTGATCGTGATGGACTCTTTCAGGCTTTATTGAACAATCAGCTTGATGTTGTTGCTACTGATCATGCTCCTCACACCAAAGCAGAAAAGCAAAATACATATTTTAAAGCTCCTTCGGGCGGGCCACTTGTGCAACACTCGCTATCGGTTATGATTGAATTTTACCATCAACACAAAATCTCACTGGAACAAATTGTTCAAAAAATGTGTCACGCACCTGCTGAATGTTTCAGAATAGAAAAACGAGGATATATCCGTCCGGGCTATTATGCTGATCTTGTTATTGTTGATTTGAATATTCCATGGACAGTTTCTCCGGAAAATATTTTATACAAATGCGGTTGGTCTCCTTTCGAAGATGTAGAATTCAAAGCCAGGGTTATCAAGACTTTTGTAAATGGTCATCCGGTTTTCGATAACGGTACATTTGACGAATCTGAAAGAGGAATGAGATTGACATTTGACCGGTGATTCATCATTTTCCAATATTGCTTTGCTAAACTACTATTTTCTGGAATTTTCAAAATCCTTTATCAACCCCAGGGCTAACCAATTGGCTATTGCCTGACGGTTACTTTCTATTACCAGTCTTTTACGGTCTCTTTCGTGGTTAATATTTCCCAGTTCGATATATGAAGAAACAGGTTTTGTATTGCGAAGTGTGTATAGATTTCTTTCGCTCACTGTTCCCCGATAACCACGGTTGGGCTGATTTTCTTTATACTTTTGTTTTATGGTGTTCAGCAGGGTTACTCCAAGCTTTTTACCTTTATTGCTTCCGGGATGGTAATAAAAGAAAATATCCACTTTTTGATTAGAATAACGTGAATCAACATGCAGCTCAATCTTTCGCTGGTATTGTCCGCTGTGTTTTTCGTATAACTGGTTTACTGCATTCACTTTTTGATTGAGTCGTTGCGTGATATTCAGCGGAATTTTTTTATTATCCCAACAATACTCATCTTTGTCACATTTAAGATAAGCTTCGTCTCTGATTCCATCATTGGGATCCCGGGTAATAACATAAACCATTGCGTGATGCTCGATCAGATTTCTGGCCAGGCGTAGGGCAATATCATAAGCATATTCATCTTCACAAAGCTGATGGCCATTTGTTTTGGCAACAGCACCAGGGTCTGGCCCTCCGTGCCCCGGAACAATATAAAAAACAGCACCCCTGAGCAATTCATCTTTAAATTCAACTTCCTGATATTTTTCACCAAAAATGGGAAAAGTGCCTGTTGATTTCTTTACGGCAGCCGTTTCTTTAACTGCAACTATAGGAATCAGATATGTTTTTCCTTTGATCAGTTGAAGGTTTTCGTCAAGTTTATCCTTATTCAGCTCCAGAAAGGTATTCAGGTAATCACCTGGATTGAGGTTGTGTCTTCTGAGCAATCCATAAATGCCCTCACCCGGCAATGCTTCTACGCTCAGGTTGTCTTGCGCTAATACACTGATTGAAAGTAAAATAAAGGAAAAAACAACTATTATGTAATTGATCAGCAAACGCATGAACCTATCGATTAAAATCAATTTTGGCAAAAATAGTACATGTAAAGCTATTTTCCCGAAAAAGCAGAAAAAGTAATCAACAAACTGATTGTTAATAACTCGTAAATGAACCCGACTGGAACAAATTCCGGAACCTGAAAATCCTGATTCAGCATCATTTGAATAGAATCAGACATCGAATTGTAGTTGATCTGATGATAAATGAATAAAAGCTCTCATTCGAACATGAATTCAAAATCCCTGTCAGGCATAAAATTTTTGCGATGCCAGAAAAACAATTTCTTTTCATCCTTTTGCGCGGTTGAATCAGGGGGAATGGAAATGTGAGTAAGCTTCAAAGAGGAAGGAGTTTCAAGTCGATAGTCAGCAGTTTCGAATGGTTTTCCCCATTTTTGTGTAGTCAATATGATGTATTTAGCTTCATTTGCCTTCAGTTGTTGCCGATAAATGATATGATAAGCGGCTTGTTCTCCGGGCAAAAGGTTTACAATAAAAAGGGCACCTTGTTCTTTTTGATTAATAATCATGGGCGATGTATCACCTGCCTTGGTTATTGAAAGAAAAAGAATTTTCCCATACCTTTTTACATCCGGAAAAGGATAAATCATAGTCTGGTTGATTTCCAATGCAGTATTGTTACGAAAAAAATACAGTCCGTCAACTTCAAACATTCCTTTCTGCAGTCTGAAAGTAAGGTCTTCGCTGAAGAAGTCAACCTTTTGACCATAAGCTAACAAAAAGCCGGGTAACCAACTTACCAGAATCAGAATCATTTTCATTGTGCAACTACCATTTTGGAATTAGCCAACAGTTTCTTATTCATATTCAACGTATCAGATATTCTCCATCAGTCAGAATGAACATTGCATTGTTGGTTCATTCAAAGTGAAAAACATCATTTTCAAAATAGATTTTGGTGAGAAAATCCATCATGATGATTGGATTTGCACTGGTTCGCAACTGGGCAGTGTTAAAGCCAGCAGGGAGATCAAGATTATTTTTTCCATGATTATTTCCTCTTTTTACACTTTTTTGAATAGTTGATTAAAAAAGCATTCGAAAGATACTCTAAAAACAAAAAATCCAAAAAGAGGCTGTCTCAAAAGCCTTTTTGTATAAAATTCAAGTCTTTTGAGACAGCATTTAAAAATGTATAAAATCAATAATAACTAGTCCCTGCGAAGTTCCGGAAATCTTCCCGGTGTCCAGGGTGCGCGGTATTTTTCCATTTCTGTTTCGATTAGTTTGATCTCCTGGTCAATTCTTTGAATTTCTTCCAAAACCGGCGGTAATTCTTCCATCAGAATCTGATAATTGTCCGTCTGTGTCTTGGTAGGTGCAGAGGTTGAATTCCAGTGCGAATAAGCAATCACCCCAAGGCGGTCGTTCAGGGGCATTGGTTCTGGCGGAATTTCTTCTGAGCTAGCTTTTGCCGGAGTACCGTTGAATTTAAAATCTAGTTTGCGTAGTTGCTCGGCAATTTTTTTAGCTTTTTGGGACAGTTCTTCCGGGGCTTCAGGAGTGTTTTGGAGAGACTGTCTTATTAATTCGTTCTTTTTCATCAGATCATCAGCATAGCGGTTAGCACCTCTCATCGAACGGGCAAGTTCAGCAACCTTATTCTGATAAGCCACCAGAGCATTACGGTCATCAGCAGGCAAAGTCACATTCTTCAAAGGTTTTGCGGTAAATTCAACCGGTCCGGCCAGACGGGTTATTTCACCATTGTAATCCATTGCCATCGAAACCGTGTAATTCCCTGGTAAAGCATGCATTCCAGAAGAGCCATTGCTAAAGGGATCAAACTTTTCTTTTCTCAGATTTACCGGATTTTTCCCCTGGTAACGAAGATCCCAATTGGTTCTGTTTATTCCTTCTGAAGGTTTTTCATAAAGCTTTCTAATCACATTTCCGGCATCATCATTAATGGTAAAAACCAGTCTGGGAGCAATTTCATTTTCTTCTTCAATTAATTGTTCACGAGTGGGTTGGGGAATGGGATCACCATTTTTGAACAATTCTTTTTCTTTTTTCAACCGCTGTTGTTTTTTTGTTTTTGGAACTTCCTTCAAATACCAGGTAAAAACTGCTCCAAATTCCGGATTTTTTGCTACATATTGGGTTGCACCCTGCCCATAACGCAAATCACTTTCGATGAACATCAAAGCATCTTTTACAGGGAACAGGAGTGCATCAGAATTTCTGAGCTTCTCAGCCGAAAGTTCGCGTAGGGGTGAAAAATCATCAATAATGTAAAAACCACGCCCAAAAGTAGCTACAACAAGATCATTTTCCCGTTGTTGGATTTTAAGATCTTTCATGGCAACATCAGGAATTCCTGCAGAAAGTTCAGTCCAGATTTTCCCTCCGTCAAGGCTAAAGAAAACATTAAATTCAGTTCCGACAAATAGCAGGTCCGGATTCACATGATCCTGCACAATGGTATGCACTGTTTCATCCGGCAAATTTCCTGCAATAGATGCCCATGATGCCCCTTTATCTGAACTTTTCAACAGATAAGGTTTAAAATCATCCCTTTTAATATTGTCGAAAGCAGCAAAAACTACATCAGCATCATGCAACGAAGGTTTAATGTCGCTCACATAAGTAAATTCGGGAACGCCAGGAAAGCTGCTTATTTTTCTCCAGTTTTTCCCTCCATCTTCAGAAACCTGTATCAGACCGTCATCAGTGCCAGCGTAGAGCAGTCCTTCTTTTTTCGGAGATTCTGCCAGTGAAACAATTGTTCCCCATTGTGAAGTGGATACATCTTTTGCAACTGCATTTGATGGCCAGTATTTTCCCATAACTTCAAACTGGTTACGATCTTCATTGCGGGTAAGATCTTCACTGATTACTTCCCAGCTGTTTCCCCGGTCATCACTCCGAAAGACTTTATTTGCCGCCATATAGAGGCGGGTTTTTGAATGCGGACTGAGAAAAAATGGTGCATTCCAGTTCCAACGGTAAGTCAATTCGTCTTTGCGTGGTTCTGGTCTGACTTTCAAAGCTTCTTCCGATTTTTTATCATACCTGTAAATATTGCCATACTGATATGCAGAATAGACAATATCCGGATTTCCTGGTTCAATGGCTTGAAAAAATCCGTCTCCGCCGAGTGTGGTAATCCATTCACAACTGGTTACACCAGCCGAACATATGGATCGTGAAGGACCTCCAAGGCTGTTGTTGTCCTGCGTACCTCCGTAAACCCAATAAAATGGTTCTGTATCATCCAGCGTTACACGATAAAACTGCGTAACCGGCAAATTGCTTTTAAAAAGCCAGTTTTTACCACTATCGAAAGTTTCATAAACACCTCCGTCACCACCTATCATAAAATGGTTAGTATCGTCAGGATCAATCCACATGGCATGATCATCCACATGCCGGTTACTTAAACCAACATTCATCCATGTCTTACCGCCATCGTCCGAAACTTTTGTGACAACATCCAGTAAGTAAACTTTGTAGGCATTTACCGGATCAGGAACCACAATGTTGAAATACTGCCCGCTGGCATGATAATCGCTCATTTTTTCCCAACTTGCACCTCTGTTTATTGACCTGAAAAAACCGCCTTTGTCTTCAGCAGCCTCCAAAGCCAGGTAAATCACATCAGGATTAACCGGTGAAACCTCAATACAGCCTCCACCGAAATCAACATTCGGTAAACCTTTCATGATTTTATTCCAGGTTTTGCCACCATCCGTTGTTTTGTAAACAGCAGATTCAGGCCCGCCGCCAATTTTTGTGTACACATGTCGTCTCCTTTGCTCGGCAGTGGCATAAAGAACATCCGGATCACGCGGGTCCATGGCAATATGATTTACTCCGGTATTCTCGCTAATTTCAAGGATTTTTTCCCATGTTTTTCCACCATCTGTTGTTTTGTAAAGACCACGGTCTCCCCCTGGTCCCCATGCAGATCCTTCAGCAGCCACATACACAATATTTCCGTTTTCAGGATGAACAATAATTTTTCCTATCTGACGTGAGGATTTCAACCCCATATTTTCCCATGATTTTCCACTATCCATCGATCGGTAAACACCGTTCCCATAACCAAGTGCGCGCTGATGATTGTTTTCGCCGGTTCCCAGCCATATTGTACTTGTGTTTGAAGGATCAATGGTGATGGCACCCATAGAATAGGCACCGTAATTGTCGAAAATCGGTTCGAAAGTCGTTCCGTTATTCGAAGTTTTCCATACATGCCCCGAAGCAACAGCTACATAATATTCGCTATGGTTTTCGGGATTCACGGCAAAAGCTGCAATTCGTCCTGAGGTGAATGCGGGGCCAATACTTCTCCATTTTAAACCGGAAAATGTTGAAGACTTTAGGGTATCCCCTTTAACCTCCGATCCTTTCTTTTTTTGTGCCACAACATTTGCTGAAGTCAGAAGCAGACAAACAGCAATTAAAAGCCCGATCAGACTTCTTCCATTCGATTTTTGAATTAATCTTAAGATCATAGAATTAAATTTTTGAGTTAAAAAAGTAAAGTAATTCGCGTTTCAAAAATAGGGATGTTTTGCGATAAGTGGATGGTTTGTGTTATAAATTGTTTGATAGCAGCCTGACAAACTATGATTTACTCAGCCGGACAGCTTTTTGAGAGCGGTCTTTTTTGAAGTTGAGTTTTAATGATGGAATGCTGATTACGGCATTTGACTTATTTTCGCCAAAATTTTTTCAATGAAATTCTTTCGTTATATTTCGACATTTATCATCCTGATTAATTTTGCCAACCCTTTGGTTGCGCAAAGAAACGTTTTACAATTCTCAGCGAATCATTCTGCAACGAAGATAAAAAAGGATGACAATAAAAACCTCAGTGCAAATTTTGCAGTCTTGAAGAGATTTGGCACTGCGCCAATGACTGTCCAGTTCAAGGATATTTCAGACGGTGAACCGACAAAATGGACCTGGAATTTCGGCGACGGACATGCCGATTCAATTCAACATCCGCTGCATACATATGAGCAACCCGGTAACTATACTGTCAAGCTTATCATAGCAGATACATCCGGTACTTCAATTTTATCAAGAAGCAACTATATCAGCGTTGTGGCCGTTGGTTCCTGCGATACAGCAGCCTGGCCCCTGCAAGGAGATTACATTTATTATGAAATCATTGGGAATGGCTCAGGATATGTTTCCGGCAACAATTCTTTCGGCAATCTGGCAAAAGCAAGTTTCTTTGATCAGATTGAAATGGAAAGCACGCTGATTGGTGGTATTTTTGATTTTGCAGTTGCCAAAAAATCTATGGCCAGTAACCTTCCGGTTAATTTTTGTGTTTGGGACGAGAATTTAATTGATAAAACACCCGGCGACATCCTCGCCCAAACATCAATTTCGATTTCTCAGCTTGTCGATGAATCAGGTTTTGGATGGGCATCGGCTGTTTTTTTTGACAACCCGCCAACCGTAAACCAGTCTTTTTTTATGGGGCTGCAACTCCCAAACTCACCAGGAGATACACTGGCACTCTATACTAATTATGACGGAGATACTGAAACAGGTAACGGCTGGGAACAACATAACGATGAAAACTGGTACCCTTATTCTGACAGTCAGAACAGCTGGGGAATTAATGTAGATCATGCCATTTTTCCGCTGGTTTGCCATGCTACCGGTATTTCAAATCATTTACTTTACCAGAATATGGTTGTTTATCCGATTCCTGCAAGCGATCAACTCAATATTTTACTAAATGATCCGGGTCTGATTATCAATGAAATTACCCTGACCGACATTACCGGAAGAGTAATTCTCCATAAGGTCTGCAATACTTTTTTATCAGCAGAACTTGATGTAAGCAGGTTAAAATCGGGTATATATCTTTTAACGATAAAAACAAAAAACCACTTCATCCATCAAAAAGTGATGATTGATCGTTGATCTGGTTATTAATTCCTTAAGGAAAAGGATGATTAGCCATTGCTCACTAATCATCCTGTATTTTTTTATGTCAGTTTGTTTTCAGAGAAAAGTGTTGTTATCCTGGAAAATTAATTCAGGCAGTAGCTTTTGAAGCAGGTTTAACCAGCGAAATGGTGATTACTGCAACAAAACATAAGATTCCACAGATGGTGAAAGCCAGCGGAAAATTTCCCATATCTCCAAGTCTTCCGCCCATCACAGGACCAAAAATACCTCCGACCGCATAAGCCAGAAATACCCATCCGTAGTTTTGTCCGACATATTTAGTACCAAAAGTATCAGCAGTGATTGTTGGAAACAGGGCAAAATTTCCCCCAAAATTAAATCCGATCAAAATAGCAAAAAGATAAAGTGTATAAGGGTTTCCAGCCATCCATTGAAAAAGAATAACAAACAGTCCCTGAGTTGCCATCATCATAATTATGGAAGTTTTTCGGCCGATTTTATCACTTATTATTCCCCAAACGATTCGACCCAGCCCATTGAAAAGAGCGAAGAATACGGCCATTGCAAGAGTAGCAGCAGCACCGGCAGCTTCAGCAGTAAAACCTGCCTGGGTGAGCGCTTCTTTTGGCCACAACCGCATGAGGCCAATACTCATTAGTCCGGCCGCTGCACCAAACGTAAAGGTGAGTAGAATGAGATAAAACTGGGGTGTACGCAACATTTCCCCACTGTTAAAATCAACTGTTCCAGCTGAGTTTTTTTTGGTTGCGACAGGGGGTGTCCATCCTTTGGGAGCCCATCCTTCAGGTGGGAAGACCATCCAGATGCT
Organism: Sphingobacteriia bacterium; assembly: GCA_009930115.1. Classification (GTDB taxonomy): domain Bacteria; phylum Bacteroidota; class Bacteroidia; order Bacteroidales; family 4484-276; genus RZYY01. The sequence continues at coordinate 31,359 of RZYY01000012.1, forward strand.
GCCAAATGCAACAATAACCAGATAAGCAATCCCATAATAGATAAAAGTGTTGGATATACCAACTTTCGAAAGCAACTCTCCACCACCAAGCGGCCCCAGTTTGTCAGCAAGTGCCATCCAGAGAGTGGCTCCAAAACCAAATCCGGCAACTGCAAGACCTGTGATTAATCCCTTTTTATCAGGAAACCACCGCATACCAACAGCAATAGGTACTACGTAACCCAAACCAATTCCACTTCCTCCAAGAATACCCACAAAAATGAAAGTCGTGGTGAAATTTTCGGCACCAAACAATCCGGCAAGAATATATCCCAATCCCAACACAATGCCTCCGGACAAGGCAAGTTTTTGGGGGCCTACTTTTGGCATCATCCTGCCTGCAAGAACCATGACAATTGCGAAAAATGCAAGCCCGGCCGAAAAGACCCATTGGGTTTCAGCTTTTGTCCAACCTGCATCAACTAAAATTCCGGTATAGACTGACCAGGCATAAATAGCTCCAAGTGCGAGTTGTATAAGAATGGCGCCAAGGACTACCATACCTCTGTTTTTTCCTGTTGTGCTCATGTTTTCAATTTTTTAGGTTATTAATAAAAAAGAAGAAAAGGCATTTTTGACCCCAAGGGTTCTAAATGCCTTTTCTTGTAATGATTGTCATTTAACGTTTTACCTGAACTTTTGCACCGGCAATAATTTCTTCAACTACACCCGGATCGAGCAATGTGGAAGTATCGCCCAGATTAGAGGCATCTCCTTCACCAATTTTTCGTAAAATTCTCCTCATGATTTTCCCTGATCTTGTTTTTGGAAGTCCGCTAACGATTTGTATGATATCAGGTTTTGCAATTGGTCCGATTACTTTGGTTACAGTATCACGAATTTCCTTTTCGATGGTATCCATTTCATGTTCGGAAAGTTCTTCGCAGGTAACATATGCATAGATACCCTGACCTTTAATATCGTGAGGATATCCGACAACTGCAGATTCGTTGACTTTTGGATGCTGGTTAATTGCATCTTCAACTTCAGCAGTTCCAATCCTGTGACCGGAAACATTGATAACATCATCAATACGTCCAATAATGCGGTAGAAGCCTTCTTCATCGCGTTTTGCACCATCACCGGTAAGATAATATCCCTTGAATGAAGAGAAATATGTTTGATAGCACCTCTGGTGGTCACCATAGGTAGTCCGCAACATCCCCGGCCATGGGAATTTAATACACAGAATACCTTCTACTCCGGTACCTTTTAATTCGTTTCCTTCATTGTCAAGCAAAACAGGTTGAATACCCGGTAAAGGCAATGTAGCGAAAGATGGTTTGGTTGGTGTTATTCCGGCAAGTGGAGAGATCATTATCCCTCCGGTTTCGGTTTGCCACCAGGTATCCACAATCGGACATTTCCCCTTGCCTACTACATCATGGTACCAGCGCCAGGCTTCTTCATTGATGGGTTCGCCAACTGTTCCAAGCACTTTGAGTGAACTCAGGTCATATTTTGTTACATACTCATTACCTTGAGCAATCAGGGCTCGAATAGCAGTAGGTGCTGTATAAAACTGTTTTACTTTGTACTTTTCTACAGTCTGCCAAAATCTGCCTGCATCAGGATATGTAGGCACGCCTTCAAACATCAGTGATGTTGCACCAGTAAGCAGCGGACCATAAACAATATAGGTATGACCGGTAACCCATCCAATGTCGGCAGTACACCAGAATATGTCTCCGTCATTGTATTGGAAAACATTTTTGAAGGTGTACTCGGCGTAAACCATGTATCCGGCAATAGTATGCAAAACGCCTTTGGGTTTACCGGTTGATCCTGAAGTATAAAGAATAAACAGAGTATCTTCCGAATCCATTATTTCGGCTTTATTGTCTGTACTAATGCCTTCTATAAAATCGTGCCACCAAATATCTCGTCCCGGAACCATAGAAACGTTGTCACCAGTACGATTGAAAACAATAACATTTTTTACTGAAGGACAATTACTTATTGCCTCGTCAACAATATCTTTCAGTGAGATGCTTTTGGTTCCGCGATATGCTCCATCACTTGTAATTACCAGGTTTGATTCGGCATCAAGAATTCTGTCTGCCAGTGCATTTGCCGAGAAGCCTGCAAAAACAATTGAGTGAATGGCTCCGATGCGGGCACATGCAAGCATGGCAATAGCCAACTCTGGTATCATTGGCAAATAAAGGGCTACACGATCTCCTTTTTTAATACCAAGCTTTAGCAATGCATTGGAAAACTGACGAACTTTGTCGAACAGTTCACCATAGGTCAGCACAACGTTATCTTCTTTTGGATCATTGGGTTCCCAGATGATAGCAGGCTGGTCCTTGCGCAAAAAAAGGTTCCGTTCGAAGATATTTTCGGTAATATTTAATTTACCATTGACGAACCATTTGACATATGGTGCGTCTTTTCCTTCAAAATACCAGTCCAGTACTTTGTCCCATTTCTTTTGCCAGTAATGTGATTCAGCAATTTTTGCCCAAAATGTTTCCGGATTCGCTACGCTCTCCTGATACTTTTCAAAGTATTCAGCCAGGCTGGTGATCTTGTTTGTCATAATTTTATAAAATTAAATTAGTAATTGATTAAGAACTGTTTATGTTATTTTTAAAAGAAATAATATATTCCTAAAAGTAAACGTAGGTTCCCGATCTCTTTTTCATTTGTTACAGTCCCATCTGATTCAGGATTTCCATAAGCTGCTACGGTGTATTCGATTTCGGGAGCAAATCTGAATTTTCCGGTGTTGTAAATTACCCTTGGTGAAATACGGTAAAGGTAGGCTATATCAGCTCCGCGAACATATTTTGCTCCAACAATGTCGTCGGTTGTTCCCAGATTTTTTGAGTAGCCTCCAAAAAGCCCGAATTGCCATTTGGTTCCGTTTGTTTGCAAATCAGTCCAGACCGAAAAAGTAGTATAGGGTGTATATTTCTCTTGATCAGTCATCGGATCGATTTCTTTCACTGCATAGCCGCCAAGCATGGTCAGATTGAACATATCCTGACCGTAAATTCCCATTGCTTTGATGGTCAGCTCAGGAACTTTAACTTTAAAGTATGCCAGACCAATGAGGCCACTTGTAGTATTGTTGGTTTTTAAATTATTATTTGTAGCAAGTCTTGGTTTCAGCACCTGGTAATTTCCGCTTATTCCGGCCTGAAAGGCAGTCCCTTGTTCTTTATTTTCAGTTTGAAATTCCAATTTGAGGTTTAATGCTGGCAATCCGGCGTTCCGCAAATATCTTGAGCTTCCGCCTTCCGGGCCGTTACTTACAAAATCCCTTTGAGAAATGGCAGTTAACGTTACCCCGATGTCGCCGACATTTTGAGTGAAGGCAATTTGCGGATTACGTGAAAAAGGCAGGAACGGAGCACCCGTATTAAATGAAACTACTTCCGGGAAACTTGTTGTGATAAACAAAGGATGCCAATTCTGTCCAACAATCAATTGTGCATTATCCCAGTTCAATTTTATAAAAGCATGTCTCAACCTGAAACCATTGACATCTCCATCGGAATGGCCAAAAAATTCTCCTTCAATTACCCCTGAAGTTTTTGCACCAAGCGCATCAGGACCAAAGATTTTGCCGTGCAATCTTGTCTGAATGCTGAGCATATTAAAATTTGGAACTGCATTGATGTCTTCACCGTGGGCATCCGGTACCTCGTTGAGCGGAAAAAGCAAAAAATGCCCTTCACGGATTGCGGTGGTTTGACGAGAATCCCATAAGACATCTGTCTTTACAAAACCTGAAAACTCAATACCAAATTTTGGCGGATTTTGGGAAAAAGCGCCAACAGCAAGTATTAAACAAAGAATAGAGAACTGTAATCGTTTTTTCATTAAGATTTTGATAAAGTGTTCTTAATTAAAGATTTAATCAAAATAATGAGGCCAAAATTAACAATATTTTCTGTTCACGAACAATAGTTTGAGTGATTTTCATTCACAATACACCCATTATTCTGTTAATTTTCTGATTTTGAAGATAAATTATATTTACGTTATTTTGTATTTATTTCATTTTTAAATTGTTATAAAATAACAAATCTATCTTTAAACTTACCAGGAAAAAAAATCCATTGAAATTTATATCCATTTTAAATAGTGTCCGCCAGAAAACTCTTAATGTTGAAAATCATTGTTTACCCCAAACCTAAAAAGAGCAATGATTTTCAACGATTTACTCCCTTTAAGGCAGGGGTAAATAAATTGATGAAAATCAAATTTAGGGTGTTTTATGGCGGTCACTTAATAGCAAAAAGAGCCGTTCAAGGTGGTATTCTTTAGTTACTTTTGCACCATGATAAAACTGCTGCTTTCAACAGATTTTTTTCTACTATTAACTGATAATTAATAAATTAATTAAAATAATAATCATGTCAGTAAGTTTGGAGAGGTTTGCCCTCAATCAACAGATGAAACCAAAGGGACAACTGCAAAAGGTTGGTTTAATTGGTTGTGGTGCTGTAGGTCAGGAAATTGCACTGCTAATCAGTCAAAAAGGAATTGAAGTTGTGTTCATTGATTTAAGCAAGGAATTAATTGATTCAATCCTCATCAACATGTCGGAGGAACTGGATAAGCTCATCAACAAGTGGGGAATGACTCCCAGTGAGAAAAAACTGGTGATGTCACGCATTAAAGGAAGCCTGAATTACGAAGACATTGCCGACTGCGATGTCATCATCGAAAGTATCAACTCGCAAAAAGCTGCAGCCAATCTTGAAGAGCGAAAAGAGGTTTTTCGCAAAATCGAACAGCATGTAAAACCTGACGCTGTTATCACTTCAAATACAGCCACAATGATGATTTCTGATCTGGCTGCTGTTCTTGAACATCCGGAGCGTTCAGCGGGTATGCATTTCATCAGCCCGGTTTCAAAAATAAACCTGGTGGAGGTGGTTTCTCATTTTCACACTAACCAGGTATCGCTCGATGTCATTAACAAGTTTGCCAAGATGATCGGAAAAAAGGTAATTGAAGTAAATGAGTCGCCGGGTAATATCAGCACACGAATGATTGTAAACATGATTAACGAAGCGTGCGCCATACTCACCGAAGGTGTTGCTTCAGTTTCCGATATTGATGAAGTGATGATGGAAGTAACGGGAAATTCATTTGGCCCCTTTGAAATGGCCGACAGATATGGTATAGATAAAATTCTGAAATGGATGAACAATCTGTATCATGAATTTGGTGAACTCAAATACAAACCAAATCCTATCATCAAACGCATGGCAAGAGCAAAAATGTTTGGCCGTCGCACGGGTGAAGGTTTTTACAAATGGGAAGGGAACCACAAAATCATCAAGACCGGTAGTATTAAAAACCTCGGACGTGAATAGTTTAGTTTGTTTTATCATTTAAAAAATCAGATCATGAAAATTGTCGTATTGAATTGCGGAAGTTCATCAATTAAATATCAACTTTTTGAGATGCCTCAGGTTGAGGTGCTTGCCAAAGGACTGGTGGATAAAATCGGACTTAAAGGAGCAATGATTAAACATGAACGGAATGATGGCCGGGTGCTAAAGGTAGAAGGTGAAATTCTCGATCATAAAGCAGGGATAGAATATCTGCTCGGCATCCTGACAGACCCTGAACACAGGAGCCTGAAAAGTCTTCAGGAAATTGACGCTGTCGGACACCGTGTGGTTCATGGTGCTGAAGAATTTAGCGGAAGTGTGGCAATCACCCCCGAAGTAATCAAAGCACTGGAACAATCATCCGACCTTGCACCTTTGCACAACCCTCCAAACCTGAAAGGTATTTATGCCATGCAGCAACTGCTCCCAAGTGTACCACAGGCAGGTGTATTCGATACTGCTTTCCACCAAACCATGCCCGAGTATTCCTATCTTTATGGTATTCCTTTTTCTCTTTACGAAAAATACAAGATTCGCCGATACGGATTTCACGGAACAAGCCATAAATATGTTTCAGCAAGAGCTTGTGAAATTCTGGGAGAAGACATCACCAAACAAAAAATTGTAACTTGCCATTTAGGGAATGGCGCTTCAATGGCAGCCGTAAAATATGGAAAATCCATCGATACCTCAATGGGAATGACTCCAATCGAAGGTGTAATGATGGGAACCCGTTGTGGTGACCTCGATGTAGGTGCGCTGTTTCATATTATGAACAAAGAAAACATTACAGCAAAAATTGCCAATACACTTGTAAATAAATTCAGCGGTGTACTTGGTGTATCGGGAATTTCATCTGATATGCGTGATGTGGAGCTCGCAGCAGAAAAAGGAAATCACCGGGCTGCTGTAGCCTATCAGATGTATGCTTACCGCGTTAAAAAATATGTAGGAGCTTATGCTGCGGCAATGGGCGGAGTAGATATTATTGTTTTCACCGGAGGAATTGGTGAAAACGATTCCATAACCCGCGCAAATGTAATCGAAGGACTGGAGTTTCTGGGCGTGGACTTTGACTTTGAACTGAACAAAGGTCTCCGAGGCAAAGAGGTCGTGCTCTCTAAACCCGGATCAAAAGTAAAAGTACTTGTGATTCCGACTAACGAAGAAATGATGATCGCAAAAGACACTTACACCATAGTTACTGAGGGTAAAATATAACCTGAAAAGCGCGAAATCTCACCTTTCTGAGAGTCTTCCGGAAAACCGTGGTTGTTGCAACAATCTGCTTTATCGTTATAATCTTGAAAAGGCAGAATAGTAGGCTTTTAAGAAAGCTTCATTTAAAAACTTCAGATCAGTTTACCACGATTTTTGTAATGTAATTGGAATTCATTGCAGCAAGAATTCCCATGTAACTCATCCGAAAGGTGATAATATCCCCGACTTTATACTTTTTATTATTATCGCCCAAATCCATCACCATCATGTCGGAACTTGCACCCATAAATGCGATGGTTTCATCTTCGGAGGTTATATCATCAGGTTTTATGTCAAGTAATCCAATATCAAGTATAGCTCTGCAGGAGGTTTTTCCATAGTCATTTTCATCAAACTGGGGTGTTTCTCCGGCCACATTGGTACCAAGCTCACCAGTTGGAATTTTTGGTTTTTCCATCAACTCAATAATTTCGGTATGCAATCTGAGGATATCTGCTTTCATTCCGGGAATAATCTCATTTTCAAATAAATCCACCCCACGAAAAAGGGTCTCACCTACCCTGAAGTGATTAACTCCTTTAGGAATTAACTTTTTAAATATCAAAGGAATTGTAACAGAAGACCCACCGGTAACCCAGGGGATTTTCTTTCGAAACTTCGCTTCAATCAATTGCTTGTAAAGACTGAGCTGGATGAGTTTATCCTGAGTAGGCATAACTCCGTTAAGACAGTTCAGGTTGGCACCGATCCCGATAATTTCTATTCCGGGTAAATTGAAAATTCTCGCATAAAAATCTATCAGATTTTCACCCATTACTCCCTCTCGTAAATCACCCATTTCAATCATGATGATTATTTTGTGGATTTTGTTTTGTTTCAGCGCCTCATCAGAAATCATTTTGATGATTCCGTAATCAGTATTAAAACTGACATCGGCATATTTTATCAATCGGGGAATTGATCTTTTGGGTGGTGGTTTAATGTAAACAGTCTGTATTTGAGGTGCCATATCCTTAATTACTTTGAGATTACTGATACGGGAATCATGAATTTCAGTTACTCCAAGATCTACTAATTCTTTAATAAATGTTTTATTACCACAAAAAAGCTTGCTGACCACACCCCATTGAATGTTATTTTTCTTAAAAAGCTTATCAAGAAACTGGTAATTATGTCTGAGTTTTTTTCTGTTAAGTTCGATGTAGGCCATGGCTATTATTTTTAATCAACAATTTTTCGTGGAATATTTTGAGGAAGTCTTGCAAGCAGCTCATAATTCAGCTGATCACTGAATTCAGTAAAGGAGGACACGGAAATCACCCTGTCACCCTGCTTGCCAATAAATACAACCTCATCACCAATTTTCACATCATCAATTCCGGTAATGTCCGCAATCATCATGTTCATATTGACGAGTCCAATAATCCCGGCGCGTTGCCCTTTGATGAGCACGCGCCCCTGATTACTGAGAGATCGGCTGTATCCATGCGAATAACCCGTAGGAATAATTGCAACAAGCATGTCAGTTTTTGCTAGATAGTTAGTTCCGTAACTCACAAATTCACCTTCTTTGACTTCTTTGATGCTCATAATACTGCTTTTCCAGCTCAATACGCGTTTCAACGGATCGCTTCTGTCATTTTGCTGATGAGTAAAATGTATAAATGTTTCGGGACTTGGCCACAGACCATACTGCAAAATACCAATTCGAACCATATCCATTTGTGTAACCGGATAAGCAATTGAAGCTGCAGAACAAGCTGTATGAAATTGTTCAGGCAGAATACCGGCTTTCAACAACAACCGTTGCTTTTGTCTGAATTTTCGGATTTGATGTTGAATACGATGATAATTTGAAATACTTTCAGCACCGGAATAATGCGTGCAAAGCCCTTTGACCCTGAAATATTCCTTGTTGGCTTTAATCTTTGCAACAGCTTTTCTTATGTCTTTATCCACCAAACCCGTGCGGTTCATACCTGTCTCAATTTCAAGATGAATAACTGCATTTTTACCTGATTTTTTTGCCGCAGAAAGAGCAGTTTCCAGAGTTTCATTTTCAAAAACATAAAGTTCAATCCCATTTTCAACAGCCCATTCAATATCTTTTGGATTGCTCCATCCCATAACCATAATTTCTGCGTGATTTTTCAGTGCTTTTTTTACCTGGTAAGCCTCATCGAGACTAAAAACCGAAAAATGATCTATACCACATTCTTCCGCAATTCCAACAAAAGGCTCAATTCCATGTCCGTAGGCATTTGCTTTAACCACTGACGAAATACGCACGCCGGGACGAAGAAAGGATTGTAAAAAGCGAATATTATGTCGAAGCGCAGATATGCTTATTTCAATAGTTGAAGTACTATGCATAATTGTCCTGCATTGTTTTATGGCCGGTTTTCATTTGTTGTACCGGCTGCATTCTTTGATGGTTTTCCATTTTTGTAATAGCGCATTTCAAGATATGGATTTTCAAATCCGATTTTTCTGTATAAAAAATTTGCCGGGTTGTTATGTTCAACATGCAGTGCAATATCTCCTTTGGCCAGCTTTATTGATTTTTCCATAAGCATTTTCCCCACTCCTTTACCCCTGTAATCGCGATGCACAGCAATATAGACAAGAATATTCTCAGGAATATAGCCTTCCATTCCCGTTTTGTTCATAACTAAAGCTCCGATGATTTTGTCATTTTCTGTTTCCTGCAAAATAAACCCTCCTGCCAGCGGATATGGATTCATGGCATATTCTATTGCTTTGGCGATGTGCTCTTTTCTGTCCCCATAATCATCCAGGTGTTCATATAAAAAATCGATCAAATCGTTCTTTTCTTTCGTTGTAATGATGTCTGCAGGATTAAAAATCTTCTCTTGTATCATTTAATTTATTTTTAAAAATAGTTTCTATAGAAACAAAAATAGTGTTTTTTTTCTAAAGCAACCAAAAAATTTCAATTTTTTATGAGAAAAGCCATAGTAGTT
>RZYY01000279.1 GCA_009930115.1 Sphingobacteriia bacterium
TCAAAAAGCTGAAAAATAAATAGATAAATATTTTTTGAACAGAATAAAATAAACATTTAAAATGGCTCATCCAAAACGAAAAATCTCCAAAACCAGGAGAGACAAAAGAAGAACACACGATAAAGCAAAAATGCCTACATTGGCCAAATGCCCGACAACCGGAACGGTGCATGTGTATCACCGTGCGTATTGGGTTGATGGCGACCTTTACTACAAGGGCAAAGTGGTAATACAAAAAGAGGAAGCGTAGCAGTTTGATATCGTTTGAGCTTATGTCAAACCAAGCCGCTTACTGATGAAAATCGGATTAGATGTAATGGGTGGTGATTTTGCCCCATCAGCAACCATTGAGGGAGCTTTGATGGCAGTCAGTGCTTTACCTGAAGAGGACAGCATTGTGCTTGTGGGTGACGAATCTGCCATCCGGTCTCATCTTACCGGCAATACTGACCATCTCCACCGGCTGGAAATCGTTCATACTTCCGAAGTGATCAAAATGGGCGAAAAGCCTTTGAAAGCCATTTCCTCAAAACATGATTCAAGCATTACTGTTGGTCTTAGAATGCTTAAAAACAAGCAACTGGATGCTTTTGCAAGTGCAGGCAATTCAGGTGCAATGCTTGTTGGCTCCATGTATTCTGTAGGAGCAATCCCCGGAGTAATAAGACCTGCGACCTTTACACATGTTCCGCAGGAAAACGGAGGAACAAGCATTATTCTCGACATCGGTACCAATACCGATGTAAAAGCTGATGTGCTTTATCAATTTGCACTATTGGGATCAATTTATGCCGAAAATGTGATGAATATCAAACAGCCGCGTATAGGCCTGCTAAATATAGGTGAAGAAGACGGCAAAGGAAATCTGCTTACCCAGTCAGCTTTTCAGGTAATGAAAGAATCAAAGGATTTTTATTTTAAGGGCAACATCGAAAGTCGCGATCTTTTTAAATCAAAAGCAGACGTGATCGTGTGTGACGGCTTTACCGGAAACATTCTGCTCAAACAGATTGAAGCCTTTTATCGTTTATTACAAAAGAGAAACCTGATGGATAGCTTCTTCGAGCGGCTCAATTATGAGAATTATGGCGGAAGTCCTATACTCGGAATCAATGGAACAGTAATACTGGGGCATGGTATATCCAGCGCTGTTGCCATAAAAAATATGATTATTCTCGCAAAAGATATCAGTACAGCCAACCTCTCGGAAAAAGTAAAACAGGCTCTCTACAAATATTCCAATTAATTTTTTTTATTATGACCAGAATCAGAGCAGCAATTAAAGGTATACACTGTTATGTGCCACCTTATGTTCTAACCAACGAGGAACTGACACATATGGTTGATACCAGCGACGAATGGATCATGACCCGTACAGGCATAAAAGCCCGCCACATTCTCAAAGGAAAAGGGAAAGGAACTTCTGATATGGGTGTTGAAGCAGTTAACGGCTTGTTGAAAAAAACCAATACTCATCCTGACGAAATAGATTTGTTGATATGCGCTACCGTTACTCCGGATATGCAATTTCCTGCCACTGCCAACATTATTGCAGATAAAGCAGGGATAAAAAATGCTTTTCATTTTGATATCAATGCTGCATGTTCCGGTCAGATCTATGCTCTTACCACTGCCGCAATGTACATTGAATCAGGTTTGGTTAAAAAAGTGATTGTGGTTGGTGCTGATAAAATGTCATCCATTATTGATTATACTGACCGTACTACCTGCGTTATCTTTGGCGATGCAGCCGGTGCCATGCTCCTTGAACCTACTTCTGAAGAAGTGGGAATCATGGATTCTATTCATCAGTCAGATGGTGTCGGAAGAATTCATCTCCATCAAAAAGCCGGTGGATCGGTAAAACCTGCTTCACACGAAACAGTTGATGCACGTGAACATTATGTGTATCAGGAAGGACAACCGGTATTTAAATATGCCGTTTCGAAAATGGCAGATGTGTCGGTGGAGATTATGAAAAAACATAATATCAGCCCTGAAGAGCTTACCTGGCTGGTGCCCCATCAGGCAAATATGCGCATTATCGAAGCTACTGCCCGCCGCATGGGAATAAAGCGTGAACAGGTAATGATTAATATTGAACGTTACGGAAATACCACTTCGGCTACTATCGCCCTTTGCCTCTGGGAATGGGAAGAGCAATTGAAGAAAGGGGATAAACTAATTCTTTCGGCATTTGGCGGTGGATTTACCTGGGGTGCCATCTATCTTAAATGGGCCTACGACGGTAAAAAGCAAACTGACTTATAATCCCTTCAACTGACAGAAGTTTTTTAACCTTTCACATTTTGATGATTTCCTGAATCGGAACAGCGGTTTTCAATAAACCTTTCCTTTCTGTTTTAACCGTTAATTTACTGAATATCAGTATTAAATGATTTTAATGCTGAAAAGTCGAAAAA
>RZYY01000280.1 GCA_009930115.1 Sphingobacteriia bacterium
ATGCAAATCACCGGCACCCATTTCAACTATTACATGGTTTGTCATCGAAAGTTATGGCTTTTTGCCCATTCGATAGGGATGGAACATACCTCCGAATTGGTTGCTGAGGGAAAGCTGATACATGAAAGCAGTTATCCGCAGCGTGCTTCGAGATATGAAGAAGTTGAGATTGACGGAATAAAGATTGATTATTTTGATGCACGCAATCGGGTGGTACACGAGATTAAGAAGTCAGACAAAATGGAAAGGGCACATTTATGGCAATTGAAATACTATATGTATGTACTGGAGCGTCGGTTGGGAAAGTCAGTTACCGGCATTCTCGAATATCCGAAAATACGTCACCGGGAAGAAGTTTTGCTAAGCGAACCGGACCGGACAGAGATTATGGATATGATAATCGACATAAACACTATCATAGGTTCGGAAAGCTGCCCTGAAAAAGTTAAGCTAACCATTTGCCGCAATTGCTCCTATCACGATTTTTGCTGGGTCACCGAAGATGAAAACACTGAACTACTGATATGAAAAAGACTTACTACCTGTTTAATCCCGGCGTGCTTTCGCGCAAAGACAATACTTTGAAGTTCACCCCTTTGGACGATCAGGGTAATGAAGGCCCTCCACGGTATCTGCCGGTTGAAGGTGTGGATGAACTATACGTGTTCGGTGCGCTCAATGCCAATAGCAGCCTTTACAATTTTTTGGGTAAAAACCAGATTTCTGTTCACTTTTTTGATTATTACGAAAACTATTCCGGATCGTTCATGCCACGCGACCAGTTGTTGTCAGGAAAACTGCTGGTAAACCAGGTACAGCATCACCTCAGCAAATCAAAACGCATGGTGATTGCCAGAAGCATTATTCAGGGAGGAGCATTTAATATGGCTAAAAACCTTCGTTATTATCAAAATCGGGGAAAGGAAACCAGCAGCTTTCTCAAAAACATCGAAGAACTGTCTGCACAAATTGATACAGCAGATGATCCTGAAACATTGATGGGGATTGAGGGTAACATCCGCAAAAACTATTACGACTCCTTCGATTATATCATTAATGATTTTGTGATGGATGGCCGCAGTAAACAACCACCACTCAATGAAGTGAACGCATTGATATCGTTTGGTAACATGATGTGTTATTCACAATGTCTGCGCGCTATCCACCAAACCCAGCTAAATCCCACTATCAGCTATCTGCATTCTCCCGGCGAACGAAGATACAGCCTGGCTCTTGATATAGCAGAAATTTTTAAACCAGTAATTATTGACCGGCTTATCTTCAGCCTGCTAAACCGAAAAGAACTAAAAACAGACGATTTTGACAATAAAATCAATCGCATAATTCTAAAAGAAAAAGGAAAGAAAACTTTTATCACCTCATTCGAGACAAAACTCAGCGAGACCATTCAACACCGAAAACTAAGGAAAAGTGTAAGCTATAAATACCTGATCAGGCTTGAATGTTACAAACTCATCAAACACATTATTGGGATGGAAACTTACAAACCATTCAAAATGTGGTGGTGATTAAATAATTGAATAATAACGCATTATGTATATAATACTTGTTTATGATATTAACGAAAGACGTGTAGGTAAAATGCTTAAACTATGCAGGCAATATTTGAACTGGATACAAAATTCTGTTTTCGAAGGCGAGCTGACTGAGGTTAAATTAAAGGAATTAATTTTGAAAGCTAAAGAAATAATGGAACTGGATGAAGATAGTTTGATCATTTTCAAAACCCGGCAGGAGAAGTGGCTTGAAAAAGAAATTGTTGGAGTCGAGCGCAGTGGATTGGAGCAGATATTATGATCGTCGGTAAGGGGTAAAAGACGGGAAAGTTAGAGATGATTTTAAAAACAAGTTCATTGACATCCTGAAAACAAGCACTTTACAAAGTCGTCGGGCACTGCCGGATTTTTTATTATTGAAGGTTGACGACCCCGGGTAAAGAATTATTATTAATATTGTCGCTTAAAAGCCTTGAAAAAAGGCTATTTTTTAGGCTGTAAACAGCGGCTTCCAATCGCACCATCATGGAATTGAAATAATGCACGTACATATACAATATCGGATATAAGCACACTTCCAATCGCACCATCATGGAATTGAAATGCAATATATCAGTGGTGCGGTGGCTTGTTTTGATACTCTTCCAATCGCACCATCATGGAATTGAAATAAATTCATCAGCCCTTTATCGATGATTTGATAAAGGCTTCCAATCGCACCATCATGGAATTGAAATGCTTTCTGATACTCTTGATATTGATGATTCTATAGTCTTCCAATCGCACCATCATGGAATTGAAATTGATAAATAAAAATTAAGGTAAATAATATAATAACTCTTCCAATCGCACCATCATGGAATTGAAATCCCTTAGCGGCTTGGAAAGTAATATCA